>NZ_JAVIYN010000008.1:0-100068 GCF_036665975.1 Jeotgalicoccus huakuii
ATTTAAATTTAATATTGAATTAAGACTTTGTTTTAATGGATTTAACTGGTGATTTAATCTGGTAATAAGATTGACTGTCTACATTTATTTCTTCGATGAGTCGCTGCAATCTTAATTTTTTCAATTCATTGAGTAACAAACCTGCTCGCCATTCAAAAATTGTTTTTAGTTCTTCAAAACTAACAAGTTCATGCGCACGAATATAATCAATAATACTTGGCAATTGTTTCTTCTCAATCTCAACATCTATCAGTTCATTAATAATATATGTGTAAATATGGTAAGGGTAGGCGCCTTCAATTTTTACACCCTCTGTGTGCTCATCTCCTGAAAAGAATACCATTGAAGGCAAGGATTCGATATCCATTTCTCTGAATACTGCTAAATCATATTTCAACATCGCATCTAGTGTGGGTGAATGCAAATCTTCATGAAAAGTAGATAAATCTATACCGGATAGACGTGCACAATCATCTATCATTTCTTTGCTGCAAATTGTGTTTGATGGATTGATTCGATTAAAGATATAACGTATAAACGCACGCGCTTTAGAGCGTCCTTGGATTTCTGCAGCTTTATAGGCGAGCGCTACATTATCCTCACTAGAAGTCGACTGTGCCTGGCATTTAGTCAACACAGACAGAGACGGGGCGAGAATTTTTTTAATTGTTACGTGACCACGATATTCTATAAGTAATTTGTTAACTATCGGCTCCATCGCAATACATTCATTTGAGAACGGATCGAAAAAGTAAAATATTTCGACCGAGTGATTCGACTGCTCAAATAAGAAGAGCTCATCACTATTATTTTTGCTCACGCTTTTTCACCTCTATATTATATGCACTCAATCAGTCTTCACTATTTACCATGTGGTTTGCTGTTAGTGAATAACGAGCCATTAAATACTCACGTATTTCTTCATCAATACCGACATCTTTTATTGCTTGATTCATATTTTCTAACCAAGCTTCTCTTGCTTTCGGTGTGATTTTGAATGGCATGTGGCGGGCTCTCATCATCGGATGTCCATATGTTTCATTGTAGAGATTGGGTCCGCCTAAAAATTGAGTTTGAAAGAGCTTTTGTTTATAAGCTGTTTCTGATAGGTCATCTGGGAAGAGATGGTTGATGCGGTCATCTTTACTAACGTAATCATAAAAGATATCAATCATCTCATATAATTTTTCCTGACCGATAATATTATAGACTAAAGGCATTAAATTCCCTCTTTCTGACGTTTTAGTACCTCATAGAAACGTGCACTCTTCACAGATTCTTCTCGTCGTACAATACCATATTTGTTAAGGATATGTGTAATATCTGCTTGGCCACTCGCTGTATCAGGTGCTTCAAATTCGAGCTCATAGTCCGTTTGGCCGAGGTAGTCAGCCTTATCCAAGACGAGTAGGCCACTACGATATGGTTTTTCTAGGCGCTCCGTTTTTAGATTACCTTGAATTCTAAGACCTTCTATACTGATGTTTAAAGCTTCTAGTTTATCTTTTATGTTGGCCGGAATATCATCTTGATTAAGCGGTGAATCATCTAATAAATTAAAGTTGACGTGCCCAGAATATTCTAAGACAGTATGTGCACTTTCTGGTACTTTTAAGGTCATGATCTGGTTATGGTCTTGTGTTCTGATTCTCAGCATTAAGTAGCTGTTGATGAGTGTTAATTTATTATCATCTATATAGTAATTATCTAGTATAAGTGGAGTTTCATCGTTAAAATGTGATGCTCTAATTTGCTTATATTCTTCTTCTAGAAGTATATTCTTAAACTCTATTTCTTTCTCAAACAAAGTAATCACTCCTTAATCAGTATTATGCTCAATTATATTTAAGGTGTAAAGCAAACAGATTACATATAGAAGAATTCGTTTGATATGGTAAAATTAATACCGTTAGAGTAGAAAAGTATGAATGAACGGGTGTAAGGAGGAAGGTATGAATGGAAGAATGGAGTATTTTTTTAGCACCCTATAGGCAGGCTGTTGAAGAACTTAAAATTAAGTTAAAAGGAATCAGGAAAGACTATCAGATTACCAGTCAATCTTCACCTGTTGAATTTGTCACTTCACGTGTTAAACCGGTGCAAAGTATTATCGAAAAAGCCAGTACAAGAAATATACCCTATGACAATTTAAGGGCTCAGATGTACGATATCGCAGGTATAAGAATCATGTGTCAGTTTGTGGATGATATTAACGTGATTACCGAACATATTCGCTCGAGAAACGATATGCGCGTTATTGAGGAAAGAGATTATATCGAAAACACTAAGGAGAGCGGTTATCGTTCTTACCATATAATAATTGAATATCCAGTCGAAAGTGTGAATGGACGCATTAAAATATTAGCTGAAATTCAAATTCGTACATTAGCGATGAACTTTTGGGCAACCATAGAACATACATTGAATTACAAATATTCAGGGGAGTATCCTCCTGAAATTAAAAATAGATTGCAGAATGCTGCAGAAGCGGCATACTTACTGGATAAAGAAATGTCTGAAATCAGAGAAGAAGTCCAAGAAGCACAGAAATATTTTTCTAAAAAGCGGAATATCTAATGAAATCAGGTGACCTTATGAAATTTACAATTGTCTCTAAAGGAGATACTAAATCTAACGCACTGACTGATAAGATGATGAATTATATGCTTGGTATGAACATGGTTTTCGATGAAGAATCACCGGAAATTGTCATTTCTGTCGGTGGCGATGGCACACTTTTACAAGCTTTCCATCGCTACCAACATATTGTCAGTGATGTATCATTTGTCGGTGTTCATACTGGACATTTAGGTTTTTATGCAGATTGGGGTCAAGATGAAGTAGAGCGTTTAATTGTCGCTTTAAAGAATGATGAGTTTGAAACTGTAGAATATCCACTTGTTGAAGTATTAATCCATTATGAGTCAGTCGGTATGGAAACTAAGTACCTCGCTTTAAATGAGGCGACTTTAAGGATGACGAATGGTTCCACTCTAGTCATGGACGTAGAAATTAGAAATCGTCATTTTGAAAGATTCAGAGGTGATGGCTTATGTATTTCCACGCCCTCTGGTTCCACTGCATACAACAAGGCATTAGGCGGGGCAATTATTCATCCATCTATAGAAGCTGTTCAAATGACTGAAATTGCATCGATTAATAATCGGGTATTCAGAACGGTGGGCTCACCGCTTGTCTTACCAAAACATCATTTTGTCAATGTAAGGCCAGTGAATAGTGAAGAATACCAGATGACGATTGACCATATTAATCTCGTACACCGAGGTGTAAAGTCAATACAGTATTCTGTTGCAGAAGAAAAAATAAAATTTGCACGCTTTAGACCATTTCCATTTTGGCAACGTGTGCATGATTCATTTATTTCTTAAAGAATTAATGAGGGTAGGTATAAGAGATGTCTAGAGAAGAAATGGATATTGATTTTGAAGCACTAAGAGAACAAATAGAGGTTTACCTTCGTGAAGAGAACTTAGATGGATTTAGAGAACTTTTTACAGATCTTCACAATTATGAACAAAGTGAAATCTTTCAAACTTTAAGCGAGGAAGAACAGCAAAACCTTTATAAATTCCTAAGCCCTGAAGAAGTGGGGGATTTCTTCGATCACCTGGAGTTAGAACCAGATGAGTATGAAGATTTATTTGACCAAATTGATGCAAGATATGCAGCCCATATCATTGGCGCTATGCAGTACGATAACGCAGTTGATATTTTAAATGAAATCTCTCGTGAGAAAATGACAACCTATCTATCATTGATGAATAAAGATGATGCTAAAGAAATCAGGGGCTTAATGAACTACGAGGAAGATACCGCCGGTGGTATCATGACTACTGAAATCATCAATTTAAATACCTTGATGACAGTAAGAGAAGCTATGAAACACATCAAAGAAATGGCACCCGACAAAGAGATGATTTACTACTTATTCGTTGTCGATCAAGACAATCATTTAGTCGGTATTATCTCCTTAAGGGAATTGATTGTCGCAGATGATGATGATTACATTGGAGATGTCATGACTGAACGTGTCGTTTCCGTTCGTATTTCTGATGACCAAGAAGAAGTTGCTCAAATTGTGAGAGATTATGACTTCCTTGCCGTACCGGTTGTGGATTTCCAAGATCATTTAGTCGGTATCATCACAGCCGATGACATCATGGACGTTATTCACGAAGAGGCTGGAGAAGACTACTCTCGACTTGCCGGTATGAGTGATAATGAAAGTACATCGGACACAGCACTAATGACAGCTAAAAAGCGTTTGCCTTGGCTTATAGGGCTTACCTTCATGGGAATGATTACAGCTTGGATGCTTTCATTCTTTGAAGACACGCTTGCTAAGGTTGTACTCCTAAGTGCCTTTATACCTGTAATTTCAGGGATGGCAGGTAACACCGGGACACAGTCACTCGCTGTTGCGATACGTGGTATTTCCACAGGGGAAATTAAAGAGTCCAGTAAGATGAAGCTTGCCGGACGTGAATTAGGTTCAGGTTTTCTTACAGGTTTAGTTTGTGGTGTCGTTATTTTCTTAATTATTATTGTGATGTACCAGGAACCTATACTAGGAATTATCGTAAGTGGAAGTCTACTCGCATCAATGTCAGTCGCGACAATTATCGGAACGATTGTACCGTTGGTAATGAACAAAGCGGGTATTGACCCAGCAATTGCGAGTGGACCATTCATTACAACAGCAAACGACATTATAAGCTTATTGATATACTTCGCCTTAGCAAATGTCTTTATGGCAAGTTTATTATAGTGATATTTCTTGCATTCCGACCTAATTAAATGTAGATTAGTAGTAGGTACTAATACTAGGGATGAATTAGGAGGAGTTCTTAATGGACTTATCAGGTAAAACATATGTAATCATGGGCGTTGCCAACAAGAGAAGTATTGCTTGGGGTGCTGCACGTGCACTAGACAAAATGGGTGCAAAGTTAGTATTCACTATTTTAGGTGAACGCTTTAGAAAAGAAATTGATAAATTACTTACAGAATTAGAAGGTGACCACGACATCATCGTTGAGTGTGATGTATCAAATGATGAGAACGTCGAACAAGCTTTCAAGGAAATCGGTGAAAAAACGGGTGGAATTGATGGTGTGCTTCACGCTATCGCATTCGCAAATAAAGATGAACTACAAGGTGGCATCAGTGAAACTTCTAGAGAAGGCTTCAAACTTGCCTTAGATATCAGTGCATATTCACTATTAAGTGTAGCTAAACACTCTAAAGGTATCCTGAATGAAGGTGGAAGCCTAGTTACAATGACTTATCTTGGTGGAGAGCGTGCAATGCCTAACTATAACGTTATGGGTGTTGCTAAGGCTGCCCTAGATGCTAACGTTCGTTACTTAGCATATGACCTAGGAGAGTCAGGATTCCGTGTTAACGCGGTATCTGCTGGACCAATACGTACACTTAGCTCATCAGCTGTCGGTGAATTTAAAACAATCCTTAAAGAGATTGAACAACGTGCACCGTTACGTCGTAATGTAGATCAGCTTGAAGTGGGTAACACGGTTGCCTTCTTACTTAGCGATTTATCTAGTGGTATTACTGGTGAAGTCGTACATGTTGATAGTGGTTATCACATCATGGCATAAAAAATAACCTGGAAGTCTTAACTGATTTCCAGGTTATTTTTATATATAAATTACTCACCAAGTTTGAATGTATCAGTAACATGCCAAATTCCGTTGTCAAGTTGGACACAGAGACTAATCTTATCTAGCACTTCACTGTGCTCAATACCAATCATTTTTAGGTGACTATATACATCTTCGAATTTTTGTGTCGTATCCTCTTGAGCCAATGTGAAATGAGGGACAAATGGGTGAGTTGCTTCACCATAAAAATCTCCATTATTAAAGGCTTCATGGATAGAATTTAGTATTTCGTTAGGCTCGACCTTAAAATAAATTACTTGAGCTGTTGGTGCAAAGCTAGAAACTTTTTTAATCTCGATCTCAGTTGGTTTGTGTTGAGCCGCAACGCTTTTAATAAATGATTCAATTTGCGGTTTCTCATGTTCTTCAGCTTCGAAAGCTTCTTTTACTGTAATATGTGGTGCGATATATGCATATCTAGAATCGTAGCGTTTACGATATTGGTTTACAGTGTCTTGAAGTTTTTTTGAAGGAAAAAGTGCGATTCCAAATTTCATTTAAAATGCCTCCCTAAACGATATGTTTCAAGTATATCACTTTCAGAAAAAAAATGTATACGTTTTCTATTGGAAAAAGTATAACAGCACATTTTTTAATTCCGGCTTCCAAGTCTTCCAGATGTGCCCACCTTCGAGTTCCTTGTACTCGTATTCTAATGGTTCTTCTTCTAGGACTGCGTTTAACTTTCTATTCGGTGTTAAGAAGTCTGCTTGTTCGCCCATAATCGTTGTAAAATCATCTTCTTCTAAACCGATAGTATGATAGATATTTAAATTTATTAAATTCATATTATCCTTGAAACGGTTTATAAATTCGTCATCTACAAATGGACTGAAGGCAAGTACTTGGCCAAAGGTATTCGGATAAGTTAAAGCAGTGGATAAACTAAAGCTACCTGCTAAACTTTCACCCATGAGCAGTCTGGAGTTTGCCATTTTTAAAGTTGAGAAATGATTATCTATAAAACTATTTAATTCTCGTCCAACAAATGTTACAAAATTTTCATGGTGTTCTCCGTTAGGGTTGAAATAATGTTTTCTCCACTCAACAGAAGGATATGGCACGCCTACAATAATTGTGCGTTCAATTTCCTCTGTTTTTTCTAGTTTTTCAATCAATCTTTCTATCTGACCATATTTAAAAAAATCTTGTGAATCAAATGTTATAATGACATTATACTTATAAAGGTCAGAGTAAGACTTAGGTAGGTAGTACTGTACATCAAAAGTTTCATTACAAGCACTAGACTCGATAGAAACTGTATGAACTTTCCCTGGTGTTTTATCCATATAATTTCCTCCTTACTCATGTATATTACCAACTTATGTATTAAGATAACATGTATTTAGTTTAAGCTTTCAATTTAGTAGGAAATATTATATAACAGTGATACAATATGAACACATTCTAAGGTTAGAGGTGCCGCTTTATGACTAATAAACTTTGGTTCCAAAGTGGTATAGCACTCATAATTACTTTTGTCATTATCTTATTAATTATGCAGGTTCAAGTAATATTTGAGCCGTTTTTAACGATAATTATGACGATCTTCTTCCCGGTATTAATCGGGGGAATGCTATACTATATTACTGAACCAATACAGCGATTTTTAGAGAAGAGGAAAGCCAATAGGTTGGTAAGTATCCTCTCTATATTCATCATTATTTTAATTGTTATTGCAATAGTAACTCTAACCGTCATTCCGATGGTTACAGAACAAATTCAAAATCTAGTTTCACGTTTACCTATTTTACAACGTGAAGTTGAAAACACAGTAAATTACTTACTCAGTCAAAGAGATCGTTTGCCATTTGATATTGATCTACAGTCGATTACTCAAGATGCATTAGATGTTGGTACAAATATGCTAAGTGGTTTTGTATCAAATGCGATTTCAATTGTCTCAAGTACAGTGAGTGTGCTATTGATGCTTGTTCTTGGACCCTTCTTCTTCTTCTTTATGTTGAAGGACCACCAAAAATTCATTCCATCAGTCACTTCTCCATTTTCTGGGACATTTAAGCAGTTCTTAATTGAGCTTTTATATGACATTGACAGAACATTACGTTCATTCATCCAAGGTCAGATGCTAGTATCATCTATACTCTGTGTAATTTTATATATCGGTTATACACTAATCGGTCTTGATTATGCTTTACTACTAGCAATTTTTGCCTTATTCATGAACATCGTACCATTCGTTGGTCCTTGGGTTGCATTTATACCTGCAGGTTTACTCGCCCTAATACAAGATCCAATTATGTTTATTTGGGTATCACTAATTACGCTTGTGGCTCAACAAATTGAAAGTAACTTGATTACACCGAATGTTATGGGACAGTCGCTTGCTCTACACCCATTAACTGTAATTACAATTGTCCTTGCAGCAGGTAATATCGCAGGATTCATAGGAATTTTAGTTGCGATTCCAACCTATGCTGTCATTAAGACAATCATTCAAAATATTTGGAGATATCGTCAGAATCTTAAAGATACAATGCTCAGTGACATCTCAAATAAAGCTTAACTTAACTAAAAAGCAGGAAGGTCTCTATAGAGATTTTCCTGCTTTTTTGTCTTTTCTATTTGTTCAAACGATATAAGTAATAGAACACATAAGGAGGCAAACAAATGAATCCAATCGCATATCTTATTAATAAGGGATTTACAGTGACATCCGATCCAAATCGTTATCAAAGTGGTGTTTGGGGGTTGAGAAATTACACTGTGAGGGGTTACAATTACGATCAATTTTGTGGAGGGTATCACAGAGCATATGATTTAGCCAAATATGACCGAGCACCGATTCCCGCAGTTTTTGATGGTGTGGTCACTTCAGGTACGAGTGACTTCGGAAATTTTGGTGGTACCGTAGTGATTGCTAATAAGAACCTTGGCTACCAGGTGATTTATGGTCATCTAAAACGACCACTTTCAGTCAAAATAGGCCAGTCAGTTAAACAAGGGGACATTATAGGATATCAAAGTAATACGAATTACGATAACGTAGCTATGGCCAGTCACCTTCATATCCAATTTCAAAAATATGGGTTTATAGTGGGGGAAAGAAATTTTGTCTGCACTGGAATTAACCCACTAGCTATCTATGTGAGTCCAAAAACTTATAAGCAAGCTTGGCTCTGGAGCGGTGGATTTTTAACTAAATATCCAATTAACATAAGAGATTATCCTTCAGTAAAGGCAAAAAGATTAGGGATTACAAGAAAAAATATGAAGTTCTACTTCGATAAATTATACGAGAATGATGGCTACTGGTGGTTACGATGTACTTTAAATAAGAAGACTGTATTTATTGCAGCAGGTAAAAAAATATCTCAAGTCAATTTTACAGATACCAAGTTATTTGGAGAGATTTCACATTTAAATACAGCAAAAGGGAAAGAATAAAATAATCCATGTACAACCTTAGTGTTGTACATGGATTTCTTCATCGTTATCAATTTCATAGAGCACTTTGTTAATTTCGACTTGGTTTACTGCTTCAACAAGGAAGTAGGCAACGATTGTGTAGACAATGATACCGCCAATAAGTAAGACATTCGCTTGAATGACACTAAGTAGAAGTGCAGGCATAAATACGACTAAAGTAAATAATACGAGCATGAGGATTCTATAAGAAGTGATTTTTCTTTGTGCATCCATTAGTCTTGAAGCATACTTTTCATTGACCTTGTTCATGTCAACATCACGACCATCCACATATAGCTTATTAATTTTAATATTTCCATGCAGTTCATCTGTGACGTAACGCAGATCCATATGATTATTTTTCCACGTTAGTAGATTAAAAAATGACATAAATTTTCACCGCCTTCTTTAAGTATAGATAATAATCTATTGATTTAATCTTATTATACATTATTTTTTTAATCAATATGGCTTAAATTGGAATTATTTTAATTTCTTAAAGACTCTAGACTTATCAGTAAATGAGGAGTAAAATTTTGTTAATAAGAAGTATTAAGTAATGTACATGAATTTTGAGGGGGAATTAAAATGGCGAATAAAAAAGGTAGTGAAAAAGAATTCTCTAGACGGGACTTCTTAAAGACAACCGGTGCAGCAACAGGTGGAATTATTGGAGGTTCACTTTTAGGTGGGCTTGTAGGATTTAACTTAAACGATTCCTCAAGTTCTGAGAGTCAAACTTCAGAAGAGACAGCCTCGGAAGAATCATCAGGTTCTAACGGTGGAACGACTGACAACGCAAGAATGTTTTTCCACAATGACACTGATTTTGATACAGTCACAGCAGCAATGGAAAGAATTTTCCCAGAAAGTGACGTAGGGCCAGGTGCAGAAGAACTAGGATGTGCCTACTATTTAGATGGACAACTAATGGGTCAATATGGTTTTAACTCAAAAGAATACATGCAAGGTCCTTTCGAAGAGGCCCTACCGACTCAAGGTTATCAATCTAATCTTAATCGAAGAGACTATTTCATGCTCGGTATTAGAAAATTAAATGAAGAAGCAAACAGTAGACATGATGCAAACTTTGCTGATTTAGAAGCTGGACAAATGGATGAAATCTTAACTGACTTCCAAGAAGGTAATGTTGAGTTCGATGTACCAAGTCATACAGCGACAAGTAGCTATTTCTTTACTATGCTACGCTCAGCCACAATCGAAGGTGCTTATGCAGATCCAGTCTACAGAGGAAATAGAGACATGGCAGGCTGGAAGATGAAGCAATTCCCTGGCCACCAAATGTCATATATTCAATATATCGAAGATGATGAATTCCATGAAATTGAACCATTACCTGTATATGGTATGGGACATTAAAAGTTAAGTATATATAGATTTATAGGGGGATAAATTATGGCAACAACTTTAGATAAAGTAGATGTAGTAACGGTCGGTGTAGGCTGGACTGGTGGTATTATTGCAGCAGAAGCGACTAAAGCAGGCTTAAGCGTAGTTGGATTAGAACGTGGAGTTAAACGTGGTACTGAAGACTACCAGCACGTGCATGATGAACTAAAATATGCAGTACGTTATGAGTTAATGCAGGACATTTCTAAAGAAACACTAACATTTAGAAACAGCCCTGATGAAAAAGCACTGCCAATGCGTCAACAAGGTTCATTCTTATTAGGAGAAAACCTTGGTGGGGCAGGTACGCACTGGAATGGTCAGACATGGAGATTCTTACCTTATGACTTTGAAATTCGTTCCATGACTGAAGAAAGATACGGTGCAGAAAAACTAAAAGATGAAAGAGGATACCAAATTGAAGACTGGGGTATCACTTACGATGAGTTAGAGCCTTACTTCAATACTTTTGAAAAAACTGCTGGTATCTCAGGTGAAGAAAACCCTCTTGGTGGACATCGCTCTGAACCATATCCAACACCGCCAATGCTTAAGTCTAAGACATTAAAAATGTTTGAAGAAGCGGCTAAAGGATTAGAACTAGATCCAATCATGATGCCTTCAGCAAACTTAAGTGAACAGTATGAAAACCCAGATGGTCAAACAATTAATGCCTGTCAGTATTGTGCCTTCTGTGAACGTTTCGGTTGTGAGTATGGAGCTAAATCTACTCCTGAAGTTACAGTTATTCCAAAGGCACAAGAGAGTGATGATTTTACCTTACGCTTAAATGCAAATGTTGTTGAAATTATCACTGATGAAGATGATGATAGCAAGGTTTCTGGTGTGAAATTTGTCGATACTATCACTGGGGAAGAATTTATTCAACCAGCAGATGTTGTTGCATTAACAAGTTATGTGTTCAACAATTATAAATTGTTAGCAGTGTCAGACATCGGTGAACAGTATGATCCAGAAACTGGTGAAGGTACACTGGGTCGTAACTACTGTTATCAAATCTTCGGCGGTGCATCTGGATTCTTTGACGAACAGTTCAACACATTTATGGGTGCTGGTGCACTTGGTATGGCTCTAGACAACTACAATGGAGATAACTTTGATCATTCTGATTTAGATTTCTTACATGGTGGTAATATTGCCATTACACAAACAGGTGCGAGACCAATATTGAGTAACACTGTGCCAGAAGGCACTCCATCATGGGGCGAAGAATTTAAAGAAGCTTCAATACACAATTATACTCGTACACTACGTGTTCAAGGACAAGGATGTACACTGCCGCACAGAGATAACTATCTCTCCATGGATGAAGATTACAATGATGCCTACGGTGTACCACTAGTTCGTTTGACTTATAACTTTAAAGAACAAGATGAAAATAACTCAGCATTTTTAGTTGAACGTTGTGCGGAAATTTTAGAAGAAATGGGCGCTAAAGAAATACTTAAAGATGGTGAATTAGGCGATTACGATATTGTCCCTTATCAATCGACACACAACACCGGTGGTACTACTATGGGTGCGAGCCCTGACAACAGTGTTGTAAACAATTATTTACAACATTGGGACCGTGACAATTTATTCGTAGTGGGTGCCGGTAATTTCCAACATAATAGTGGTTATAATCCAACAGCTACTGTTGGGGCATTGGCATATCGTTGTGCAGAAGGTATAATTAGATATGCTGAAGACGGCGGACGCTTAGAATAGAAGTTAGGTGATGTCAAATGGAACCAGAAAACAAGGACAGTCGAAAGAAGCGGGAAGTGACAGAACATACTGAAGAAGAGGTAGTCAGAAAACGCAAAAAGGTAACTAAAGAAGACCCTTATGCACCGCTTACTGACCATCTTGAAGACTTAAGACGTGTACTCATTAAGTCAGCCTTAGTTATATTTGCTATGTTCTTAATCATATTTTCTACTGTTGGTTGGTGGTTTCCGGTCGTTTCAAAAGGTGCGGATATCGTTGTTTTAGGACCATTTGAAGTAATTCGATTTTATCTTAGAACATCAGGTGCAATTAGTATTGGTTTCTCAATACCATTCATTTGTTGGTTTTTATGGCAGTTTATGAGACCGGGACTTGTTGATAAGGAAACGCAGTTTCTAAAAGGTTCCTTACCAGTCATGCTTATATTATTTTGTATTGGTTTAGCCTTTGGATATTTTATTGTACATCCTTTAAGTTACTTTTTCTTAATTGAAATGGGAGAGCAAAACTTTAACGTACTTGTGACTGCTGATGAGTACATGTCGTTTCTACTTATTACAACAATACCTTTTGGACTTGTTTTCCAATTGCCAGTTGTTGCAATGTTCCTTCATCATATTGAACTCTTGAGTGTTGATGTAATGACATCTATGCGTAAATATGCTTATTTTATCTTGATGGTAATTACAGCACTCATTGCACCACCTGATGTCTTTACCCATCTTGTTACCTTAATACCGATGATACTACTCTATGAAGTAAGTATTATCTTGATTCGACGTAAGGAAAGACGAGACGCGGCAAAAGAGAAAAAGGCACAAAAAAATCCATAATTGAAAACGGTCACTGATTGGAATAGGCTAAGCAGCTTGCTTAGCCTGTTTTTTGTTAAAATCTATATAATATTATCTATAAGCGTCAATTTTCATGTATAATTATTTAAGTTGAAAGGTGGTAAGCTGAAATGAAAACAACAATGCTTCTATCTCTAATAAAAGTTAAAAAAACACATGGTACTTTTCCTGATGTTGTAACAGATATAACAACAGATTCAAGAGAAGTGGACGAGACCTCAGTCTTTGTTGTGCTTAAAGGACATGTAACGGACGGTTTATCTTTTGTCGAGGATGCAATTGACAAAGGGTGTCGTTTTATAGTGTCAGATCGCTATGTTGAATTACCAGACAATGTAGGGTTATTAATTGTAAAGGATCCAGCTAAAACAGCAGCCCTGTTCTCTGAATATATTTATGACTTCCCACACGAAACACAGACGATGATAGGTGTAACAGGCACCAACGGCAAGACAACAGTCTCCACGATGATTCATAATTTGAGCATGGCTTTAGGTAAAAAAAGCGCTTATCTTGGAACCAATGGTTTTATGATAAACGATATCCACACGAATTCCGTCAATACTACACCAGAGACAACTAGATTACACAAACGTCTAAAAGATGCGAGTGATAGTGACGCAGAAGTATTTACGATGGAAGTTTCGTCTCATGGTTTAAAGCTCGGGCGAACGTTTGGAATCAATTTTGATATCGCAGTGTTTACCAATCTGACTCAAGACCACCTAGATTTTCACCATAGTATGGACGAATACGGCTATGTTAAAGGACTTTTATTCTCACAGCTTGGCCAAGATGTTAAAAAACATAAATATGTCATTTTAAACGATGATGATGCTTGGTCAAATGTCTATAAAGATATGACGCCATTTGAAACAATTACTTACGGTATGCATGACACAGCAGATTTTTACCCTACTGATATAGAGGGGAGTTTAGAAGGGTTTAATTTTACTTTGAATACACCCGAAGGACAGTATCAAGTGAACTCTCCATTTGTCGGTGACTATAATATACAAAATCTGATGTGCGCGATTATTTCTGAATGGTTACAAGGTTATTCTTTTGAACAAATACTACAAGCAGTACCTGGAATGAAGCCTGTTGAAGGTCGCCTTGAAGTGCTAGATCCGACATTACCAATCAATATCATCATTGACTTTGCACATACGCCCGATGCCTTAAGAAAAGTGATTAATACAGTTCAACCTTTTGCAAATGGCAAGTTGATCTGTCTGGTGGGTATGACAGGGGAACGAGATTATACAAAAGCTAAGGAAATGGGAGAGATTGCAACCTTAGCAGACTATGCAATCTTTACGCCTGATAATCCAGCTAATGATGATCCAAAAATGCTGGTTAAGCTCTTAGAGGAAGGTGCGACGCATGAAAACTTCGTATCTTATACAGACCGTGAAGCAGGTATTATTCACGCTGTAGATATTGCTAAACCCGGTGATACTATTGTCTTGGCATGTAAAGGAAGAGAACCTTATCAAATTGTCGAAAATTATGTAAAAATGCCTCATAGAGACGATCTTATTGCCCTAGACGCAGCATACAGAAAATACAAAGGCGATGACTATGAAAAAACACTCGATTAAGATTAATGGTATAACAATGAGTGTATATGTTGTTCTAGATGAAATGAATTATATCATAAGCATACCTGACCTATCCTTTGCTATGAAAATAGAAAAGGATATGACGGCCAATGAAATTGAACAAGAAGCGATGTTACATCTTTTTTCTTTTATGGATGAGAGGGAAAGTAGTGAAATTGCCAACGAAATTGGCTTAGCAATCGGCAAGATTTAAGGAGATTAAAATGGATATTAAAACGGAAATTAATAAGAGAAAAACTTTTGCAATCATTTCTCACCCGGATGCTGGGAAAACAACGCTAACAGAAAAGTTATTGCTTTTTGGTGGTGCGATTAGAGAAGCCGGAACTGTAAAAGGTAAAAAGACGGGGAAATTTGCAACAAGTGACTGGATGAAAGTCGAACAAGAGCGTGGTATCAGTGTGACGAGTTCTGTCATGCAATTTGATTTTGATGGTTATAAAATTAATATCCTTGATACACCAGGACACGAAGACTTCTCAGAAGATACGTATCGTACTTTGATGGCAGTTGACTCGGCTGTCATGGTAATCGATGCTGCAAAAGGGATTGAACCTCAAACCTTAAAACTATTTAAAGTTTGTAAAATGCGTGGTATACCAATTTTCACATTTATTAATAAGCTCGACCGTGTGGGTAAGGAGCCTTTTGAGTTGTTAGAAGAAATTGAATCGACATTGGATATAGAAACGTACCCAATGACTTGGCCAATTGGTATGGGACAAAGCTTTTTCGGTATTATCAACCGTCGGACGAAGACAATCAATCCATTTAGAGAAGAAGGTCAATTAGCACTAAATGAGGATTATGAGTTAACAGAACCACACGATATTTCGAAGGACTCAGCTTTTCAAGCCTCACTTGAAGAGTTTATGTTGGTTGAAGAAGCCGGTGATGAATTTGACCCAGCTAAGATATCCAGTGGGGATTTAACACCAGTATTCTTTGGTTCAGCCTTATCAACATTTGGTATTGAAGAGTTTTTAGACACTTATGTAGATTTTGCACCAGCACCTACGGGACGTGAAACGACAGAAGGCCAAACAGTAGAGCCTCAAGATGATGAGTTTTCTGGTTTTATCTTCAAAATTCAAGCGAACATGGATCCGAGACACCGTGACCGCCTAGCCTTTATGAGAATTGTCTCAGGGAAATTTACCAGAGGTATGGACGGAACGCTTGCACGTACCGGAAAGAAATCTAAGATTACCAGAGCTACAATGTTTATGGCTGATGATAAAGAAACGATTAATGAAGCCTATGCAGGTGACATAATTGGCCTATATGACACAGGTAACTATCAAATCGGTGATACTTTGTATAATGGCAAAAAACGTGAGTATGTAGATTTACCACAATTTACGCCTGAAATCTTTATGAAAGTCACTGCTAAAAACGTGATGAAGCAAAAGCATTTCTATAAAGGTATTGAACAGCTCGTTCAAGAAGGTGCAATTCAATATTATAAATCAATGCATACAAATCAGCCTATACTTGGTGCTGTTGGTCAGCTTCAGTTTGAAGTTTTCGAACATCGTATGAAGAATGAGTACAATACGGATATAATTATGGAACCAATCGGTAAGAAAATTGCGCGTTGGGTAGAGAATGAAGAAGATATTACAGATGCGATGCATTCACCAAGAGCGAACTTGGTATATGATCGCTATGACAATAAGGTCTTCCTTTTTGAAAATGATTTTGCTATGCGTTGGTTCAGTGAGAAGTATCCTGAGATTAAATTATATAGTCTTTTATAAAAATAACTTTACTTTTTACAGTAGATAGCATATATTATAAAAGAATTAACAAACACATAAGACGAACCTTCTATAAGGGGAGTAACGAATAGGAAACTATCAGTGCGTCGTCACTACGGAGTAATCCCGGTGTACTGAGCAATATATAATATTGTATCGTGAGACCTTAACAGAGCTTAGGCCAAAGTCTAGGCACTGTTATAGGTCTCTTTTTGTGTTTGAAATATTTTAATATGGGAGGAATTATTTTGGATACAGCGGTTTTATTAGAATACCTATGGGTTTTAATCGTCTTAGTAGGTTTAGAAGGACTACTTGCTGCGGATAATGCAGTTGTACTTGCAGTAATGGTTAGACATTTAGAGCCTGTAAAACGTAAGAAAGCCTTGTTCTACGGCCTTTTAGGAGCCTTTGTTTTCCGTGTTATTGCTATTTTATTACTTGTTTGGCTCGTACAATGGTGGTGGGTACAAGCTTTAGGTGCGCTTTACTTGTTCTATGTGTCAATATCACACTTAATCGAAATTAAGAAGAAATCAAATACTTCAACTGAAGAACTTGCAGAGATACAGAAAGATAAGAAAGAGTCTGGTTTCTGGATGACAGTGTTAAAAGTTGAGTTAGCCGATATTGCCTTTGCAGTAGATTCTATCTTAGCAGCTGCAGCAATTGCACTTGCTTTACCGGCTGTTGGTGGAGATTTCTTTGGTGTTAATGCGGGTCAGTATACAGTCATGTTAATCGGTGGTTTAATAGGTGTCATTATCATGAGATTCTTCGCGAACTACTTTGTTGAATTACTTGCAAAAAGACCATCACTTGAAGTTGCAGCCTTTGTCATAGTTGGCTGGGTAGGTGTAAAACTTGCGGTCTTAACACTAGCGCATGATGCGATAGGTGTTATTCCTCACGACTTCCCACACTCAACAACTTGGAAGATTATCTTCTGGGCAGTAATGTTGATTATTGTTCTAGCAGGTTGGTTCGGTGGTTCTAAAAAAGAACAAAATGTTACAGAACCTAAATCCTAATGGTTTTAATTGGCATGTCATTTTAAAAGGTCTTATAATTACTGATAAGTAATTAGGATGGAGTGATATGAATGTCAGACGAAAGAAAACGTCCGATTGACCGTGATAAGTACAGACGTACAGCGAGAAATTTCACTGATAGAAAAAGTGACGATGCCAGAGATAAGGATCGTTATGAATTCTCTAGACAAAGAGAATATGACAGGGAGTTTGGCGGAAGTGAGGAAGCAGTCACTCACGAAGAAGCTAAAGATGATAATGTCAATGAGGAATCAGTTACGATGGAAAATAGAACGAGAGATTCACATGATGCTAAAGAAAAAACTAAGGGTAGTTCCGGTTTTAAATCATTCTTAATACCTTTACTTGCTGGTATTCTTGGTGCCTTACTCGTTTTAGGTGTGTACGCATTATTTACTTCTGACAACGAAGAGAGTACGGATGAGAATACGGCAGCTGACGTCGATTCTAACCAAGATGTTTCTGAAGTCAAGGAACAATTAGAAGCTGATAATGAAGGTAAGCTTATCACAGATACAACTGCAGCAGTCCAAAAAGCAAAACCTGCTGTTGTTTCAGTCATTAATATGCAGAGAATGGAATCTATAATTCCAGGCATGACGACGGACTCTGGTGAAGCGGAAGAAGCGGGTAGTGGTTCTGGTGTTATTTATAAGGTAGATGGCGACCTTGCCTATGTTGTAACGAATCACCACGTTGTCGATGGTGCTGAACAAGTCAAAATCAACTTAGAAAGTGGCGATTCTGTCGATGCCGATATTGTCGGTACTGATATTTGGACGGATTTAGCTGTCTTAAGTATTCCAGCAGATGTTGTAGAGAGTACAATTGAGTTTGGGGATAGTAGTGATTTACTAGTAGGTGAACCAGCAATTGCTATCGGTTCGCCACTCGGTGAAATATTCTCTGGCTCTGTATCTCAAGGTACTATTTCTGGCTTAGACCGGTCTGTACCAGTAGATTTAGATGGTGATGGCTCTAACGACTGGGAAGCGAGTGTATTACAGACCGATGCAGCCATCAATCCAGGTAACTCTGGTGGTGCCTTAATTGATAGTAATGGTCGACTGATTGGAATTAATTCAATGAAAGTCGGTATTGCTTCCGTAGAAGGAATTGGATTTGCAATTCCAGTAAATGAAGTGCAAGAAGTAACAAGTCAGCTTGAAGAAAATGGTGAAGTGATTCGACCATTCTTAGGCATTACCTTACAGGACTTGTTAAATGTTGCATCGTCACAAGTCTATGATCAATTGAACTTACCTGAAGATGTTAAAGGTGGCGTCATTGTTACTAGTGTCCAAGATGGTTCACCTGCTTCAGAAGCAGGTCTTCAACAACTCGATGTCATCACACAGTTAGACGGTGAACCAATTAAAAATATGGTTGAGCTACGACAGCATCTCTACTATGAAAAACAATCTGGCGAAGAGATGGTTATCGATTTTTATAGAGATGGTCAACAAGAATCATTAACTGTCACTTTAGAGTAGATGAAAGATAGGCTGTAAAAACTTCAATATTTATTAGAAACGGTGATTTCTGTTCATTACAGAAATCACCGTTTTATTTGACGAACTATCGTTATCACTCTTTTCCTAAGAATAATTTCGTGTATAATATGACTGTAATAAAACATTTAGAAATGGATTGGGGATAGTAAATTGTTGAGAGATGCTAAAAAAACTAATGGTTTGAGCCCTCAGCGAGCAATTTTAATGTACTATTTGATTGCCTTAATATTGGCAACAGGGCTATTAAGTATCCCAGTAATTTACTCTGATGGATCAATTCCCTTTATAGATACAGTATTTATAGCTGCTTCAGCCTTGTCAGTGACAGGCTTGAGTACTGTAACTCTAGTTGAAACATTCAACCAAGCAGGTTATATCATCATTATGTTTTTAATGAACCTTGGTGGTATTGGGATTATGGCAGTAGGGACTTTGGTTTGGTTGTTAATCGGTCGTAAGATCAGCGTTAGGGAAAGAAGACAAATTATGACGGATAATGCGCGTCATCAGACTTCTGGAGCAGTTCGTATGGTCTTAGACATCTTTTCTGTCTTGTTACTCGTTGAATTTATAGGCGCGATAATTTATGTTTCTTATTTTTATAATGCAACAGGTGATTTCGCTTATGCACTTTTACATGGTACATTTTTATCTGTTTCAGCGACTACCAATGGTGGGCTTGATTTATACAGTAATTCTCTAGTCCATCAAAGTGGTAACTTTATAATACAGATTCCAGTAATGTGTCAAATCATTCTAGGTGCGATTGGATACCCCGTATTAATAGAGGTGAAGCATTATTTTCGAAAGAAATCACCTGGTTTTAATTTTTCATTATTCACTAAAGTAACAGTGTCCACTCATGCAATACTTTTAGTTATAGGTATGTTTTTTATATTACTATTAGAATTACCAAGATTTTTTAAAGACAAGAATATCTTAAATTCCATTGTTGACAGTTTGTTTTTATCTACCACGACAAGAAGTGGAGGTATTACGACAGTGCCTGTTGATCAATTGGCTGAACCTACACAAGTTATTATGAGTATGCTCATGTTTATTGGTGCTTCACCTTCTAGTGCGGGTGGTGGTATAAGAACGACTACATTTATAATATTAGTTTTATTTTTGGTTAGCTTTGTAAAAGGAAGACAGGATGTAAATGTCTTTAAGAAACGTATCGCTAAAATAGATATCGATAGAGCTTTTGCAGTATTTGTCTTGGCGATGATATTAGTCTTCTTTGGTGTTTTAACAATATTAATTACTGAAGGTGACAAGTTTACTGTCATTCAAATTATTTTTGAAGTGACTTCAGCCTTTGGTACTGTTGGGGTATCAACAGGGATTACACCAGACTTATCAATTTTAAGTAAGGTAATTATTATTCTATTCATGTTCATAGGTAGAATTGGATTTGTGTCATTCCTGTTATCTATTGCTGGTAAGAAAAGAGAATTGACTTACCGCTATCCTGAAGAAAGACTAATGGTTGGATAAGACGAGGAGGAACCCTCTATGGTGTCGGAATTTTTTAATATCAAATTATATATCACACAGCATATGCATGATCGTTTGGGAAAAAAAGAAGGTGTAACCTTTAGTAAAATATCTAGTGCTGTCAACAGTATGAAATTGACTGAGGGTTTAAAACGACCTGTATTTTGTGACTTAGGTGGAACTCTAGGTGGTGCTTCAACTATAAAAGTGCCTCAGGATCCTCACGTCATGAGTATGAATTATTTAAAGTATCGCTTTGCAACTTTAAACGATATGGATTTGAACTATTTGGATCGTACAAGTAAGGCAATGCGGGCAACATATTTCCCGTGGGTATGTACGAATGTGGTGCAGAAACATACGCATGAGCCATATTTTGGCCAACCTTACCGCATATTAAATGTTAATAGAATGAAAATCGCTGTACTAGGGGCATACGGTGGGTATGAGGAAGAGAAGACAAAGCAAGTAGCCATTGAAAACTTACAGATTTCCTTGAAAAAGTGGCTGAGATATATACATAGTTTAGAAAATCCGGACTATGTGATCGTCTTTGTTTCCAATCTAATAGACGAGCAACACATCGATGCACTTAAAAATAGTATCGAAGGTGCAGGTATATTAATTACTGGGGCAGACTATGAAAGTGATTATAAAAAGCAAACAGAAAGTATGACCATTAGTCGTAAACATGGGGAAGCTGTTCCATTATTCCATCATGTACACAATGGTCATATTATGGAACTGGACATTAGATTTAAAACTAGAGTAAATACATTTGAATATCTTGGACATAGTTTAGCAATGCGTGATGAAGAGTTTGCGAAGTTAAGAGAAGACATTGAATATTTGGACTTAGTTCATCGCTATCTATAAAAAACCTAGGCAATCAATTGATTGCCTAGGTTTTTACTTGCCTATTCAATTCCAAAACCATCTCCGTACTGGTTCTCAGCACCTTCTTCAGCATAAGGTGGCGTAGATTCTAATTCATAATTTTCAAGTAAGTCTGTACTGACTTCCGTAACGGGTTGGATTTGTTCACCCAATCTAATATTAATAAGATCATTTGGTTCAGATGGATCTAATGCAAGCATTTCTCTAATTGAATTAGAGAGCGCAAATAAATGCTCCTCATCTGGCCATGCATAATAGATGCCATTTGATTCACTTGTAAAGCCTGTACCTTGGAGTTGTGTTGATTCAAAAGCTACATCGTTAAATAAGTAATGAGATGCAAGTGAACGAATATCACTCGTTGCAAAGTTGTGACTCGTATTGCTCGTAAAGATTTGAATTAAGTCATCAACTTGGGACAGTGAGCTAAGTGATTGTGCTTGTTTAATAACAGCTTCAATCAGTTCCATTTGTCTCACGCCACGACCAAGGTCGGAGTCAACACTTCTATTTCTAATGACAGCAAGTGCTTGTTCACCATCAAGGTGCTGCTCTCCTGCTTGTAAACCGTTCATGTCATAAGGCACGTTAAAGTCAACGCCACCAATCGCATCTACGATCTCAACAACTGCGTTCATATCGACTCGAACAAAGTAATCGACAGGCACATTCAATAGGGATTCAACAGAATCCATAGCACCAGTTGGACCTGCAAATGCGTGAGCATGGTTGATTTTATCGAAATAATTTACCGAACTAATATAAGATAAAGTATCACGAGGAACGTTTACCATTTTTACATCGTCATTTTCTCGGTCGAAAGTTGCTAAGATCATACTGTCGGAACGGAAATTATCCGCATTGATTTGTCCATCTTGGGTTCTTTCTGCATCAGCATCAATACCGAGAATGAGTACAGTAAAGCTATCATTCGAAGCATCAACATCATCTACACGCAGTTCAGAGCGGTCACGGTCAATCTCTTCATATGAATCAGAGACCCCGCTGTTAAACATGTTAAATAGGTAAAGAATATAAATTACAGCAGCTAGGAGGACGACACCTAGAATAATAAATAAAGTCCAGAGAATTTTTTTCATTTTATTACCCACTTTAGAATTTTTTCAATGTTAATGTAAATATATATTTATGGTCATTCAATGTCAATCATAGCATGTAGTTAGTATTCAAAAATAGCAATAAAAAACCAGGATTTGAACGATTCATTCTAACCCTGGTACATTTTGATTTATGCAGTCGTATCGTCTACAATTTCATATCTTCTATGGTTAACAACTGTTTTCTCGAACATTTCATGTTCGTCAAAGTTGTCGTTAATTGTAATATCAACTATTACAGAGTTGTCATTAATCTTTTCAACTTTACCAAGCATACCATCAAATTTAACAATGTTACCTACTTTTACATCTAATTCTTCTTTGTCTTTCTTTTTCGCGTCCATGTCAATTCCTCCACTGTTCTAGAACATAATGTCTGACATTATACCATACTTTGGATAAAAAACCAGTAGGTCGGGTTAAATCGTTGTCGTTTCTTCACAAATAGAATTCCTTTTTAATTTTTTCTCTGGTCGTTCGTCTAATATTTTTAGCAGTAGAAAGGCTGACATTTAATTTTCTTGCAGTGTGAGATAATGGAAAGCCTAATAAACTATCTTCCAACCATTGTTTTTCTTTATTGTTTAAGTTTTTAGTATAGCTGAAAAGAAAATCGTATATATCATTATAAGTCACATTGGTACTTTGGCTCTGAAACGTTTGTACTGCGTGTTGATACCGTGATGTTTTTCTAATCTGATCTATCAGTCTCTGTTTAACAATCGTATAGACAAATTGTGCTTCTGAACAAGATGTACGAGATGAGTCAAACTTCTTTAAAGCCTCAAAAGTTGCAATTCTACCGAGTTGCATATATTCATCCTGTTCGAATTTTATATTAAGTTTGAATATAATACTGTGTATCATTGGTTCATAAGCTAAAATTTTTCCATCAAGCACGTTAAGTCCTAACTGAATCGATTCCTTCTTATTTCCGGATACCTACAATATATAAATTTTTATAGAAAAAAGATAAGTGCTTAAAGTAAAAAATTGAATGTTAAAACAACTTTATGTTACATTTTGTTAAATATATTGTTTAATAATGTTAATTAAGCGCTCTGCAGGTTACAATAAGTGTGTCTTCTAAATTTGATAACGAGGTGACTATATGCTTACTGTTCCAGAATTGACACCCCAAGTCTTATATATTGAGCCAATTTTAGATGTCCATCACTTATGTCAAGCAGTCTACCAGGATAGGAAAGTTTTAAGTAAAAAATCATCTGAACAATGGATAGATGATATATTAATCTATTTTTATTCTTCTAATCTTAAAGTTAAGCGTAAAAATGTTAAACTGATACATAACATACATAAGTTACAACCTATAGTGATTGATGAAAAGTTTCATTTTGTATTATTCCCTTTAAACAGTAGCCGTTTTAAGAATCCTTTTTGGGTAAATTTAAGACAACTTTTAGAGTTTAGACAATCTGGACATCATTTAGTGATTAAATTTGTATCTGGAATGGAAGTCACAGTGGATTATGACTATAAACGTGCAATGAAGCAATATGATAACACCTTACATATATTAGATAGAACGGTTAAACATAATGATATAATGCGGCAGTATTTCACTGACAAAATAACGGAGTGATTAGATGAGTCTATTGCTGGTAACTGGCTTGTATAAACAAGAAGATGGCCGTTTTGTGGGAGGTTATTCCATAGCTGAATTGTTAAGTCAATTTACTAATGATGACATTCACCTGCATACAAACTTTAGTACGACTGAATATAATCAGACGAGAATAATAAAAAAGCAATTGAGACAGCAAGGTATAATTACAGATTATGCAAAATCCGTTGCGGTAGATTACGGTACATTATATGCTGATACTTTTCATGCTGGTTCTAATTTGTTTGAGACTTTTAAGAACAATGAAAAATACTTAAAGAATATTAACCAAATTATATTGACCACTGATATCAATGAACGTGATTATAGAGTGGTTAAAAATTTTGCAGTTAACCATAAGATTCCTATTACTGTCTTTACATGTAATGAATTTAAAATAAGAAATGCTGAAAATATGTCGATTGTTGAAGTGGATGATTCCGGCTTGCCGAATTATCATCTACACAAAGAAAAAATTATTAAGCACTTACAGCAAAACAATATTATTGATACCAAACGTGTGAAACATCGTAACTTGCCACCAACTAAAATAAACAAGGCAGGAAAAAATATTTTACAGTTAATCTTTATCGGTCTCGGTCTATTTCTGGTAGCTTACTTTGGATTTTTACTGATGGACCGATTGAGTGGGACAGAAAGCCATATTGAAAGCAATATAGAGTGGTCACAATCCATTGATCATCCAGACTGCCAGACAGTACTTGAATGTAAAGCGCTCGGGGATTCATATCTCGATGAGCTCAGTACATATATTGATTTTGGTGATGAACCACACATATTCTTTGAAAATCGCTCAAGAGAATATTTTATAGATTATCAGGTTGAAGGTACTGAGTTAACAGATATAACGGTGAAAGGGGACCTACCAGCTGATAATGAAGGTGAGTTTATAGATCTGTGGCACACATTGACAAGGGTATTTCCCGAGCAATATTTAGACGCTATACATACTTACCGTTTGTTCTCTGATGGTGAAGGGAATACTGCAGCTTTTGTTTCAATTGAAAGAGATGGAACGACCTTAGGCATAGATGTCAGAGATAATTTAGACAAACCATCCAAATATAGAAATTTAATCCATGAATTCGGTCACTTATACTCATTACCAATTGATGATTTCACTAATGACTGTGATACTACAGATTTAAACTGTCTAAAGGAAAATACAATTCTCGATGACTTTAGAAATCGATTTTGGAATCAATACGATGAACAGTGGCATGAAAATTCAGGTAAAAGTCAGGCCCAGATTGAAGGATTCTATAATAATAATGTAACTGCATTTTATACACCATACCAAGCGACTAATGTGAAAGAAGACTATGCGATTACTTTCATGCAATTTATTACAGACAAAATTCCTTCTAATAGTTCTCAACTAAGAGATGTTAAAGTACAATCTATGTATGAGAATGATGACTTAGTTGTCATGAGAGTAAATATATTAGAAGCATTTCTGCAGTTGGAGAAGGAGAGAGCATCTTGAAGTTAAAAGTTAAAGTGAAGGATTTTGATCTTGGCGTTTCTATAACTAAGATTGATATCCCCGAAGAATCAACAGTAGACTTTCTATTAGGAAAGTTGTTACAAGAAGGATTAATCTTTGAATCCTATTTGCCGACTATGAAAGTCAATGGCTATTCATATGGGGAAATGCATAAATTAAAGACAAATAGTTTATTTCACGGTTTTGAAAAGGTTGTAATGGCTTCAGACAGAGTAGAACTAACATTAACACAAAAGCGTAATGAGTCGGGACACAAGGCAGGTCAGTTACTCTTAGATTACTCACAGCTAGTCAATGTTATCGACAAATTTAAAGCAGAAGAGAAAGACCCTGAAACATTATATGGAACTGTCTTTTTTATTCAACAGGAAAAACACCAATATTTGGTTCGTTACGAAGAACATGGCTTTGAGTTCTATCACTTCAAATTACAGTATGAAAATGCATTTAAAGATGAGGACCGTTTTCCTTTCTTAATACTGGAATTGAAAACAAAAGAAGAACTCACTAAAAGTGAATTGAAGTGGATTAGAACGATTATGTTTCCTGCAAAAGAAAGAATCAATCCAATCATTCATCTAGAAGTATCGAAGTTGAACCAAGGTATTATTAATGAATTAACTACACTTGTGCACCGTGTGATGGTTGTTATTGGTAAGTTCCAGAGAAATAATACAGATTTCGTTAAAGAGAATAAGTTGCCATCATATGTGCAGCTTAATGAAAAGAACTCTATAGGTTTTGTAGATATGGCTCAGTTAGAACGTATTGTAGAAAGAAGTACAAAATAAAAATATTGTGGTAGTATAATCCAGGTACCATGAAAAAATTTAATTTCTTCGGAGATTAGAGTGTGTAGAGAGTGATTAAGTGAAGAAAGATAGAATTGAATGGATAGATATTGCTAAGGCAATTAGTATTACATTGGTCGTACTTGGACATGCTGGCCACGCTTTTTTAGATATATATTTGGGCTGGTTTAGAATGCCATTATTCTTTTTCTTATCAGGCATACTGTTTAAAGAAATAGAACTGAAAAAATTTCCTATGTGGGCTGGTAAAAAGACCTATCGTATGATGTTACCCTACTTTGTGTACGGTATCGCGATTTTTCTCCTGTTTAACTATGATGATTTAAGTGGGTTCTTCCCGCACTTACAAGCACTCATATACGGTGGGAGTGAGTTACAAGGACCATACGGTATCTTTTGGTTTATAACCGTACTCCTATTAACTCAACTTTTATTTGGTCTCATCAGTAAATTGAATAACTGGTTGAAGTTTATAATTGTTCTAGGATTATTCATACTCGGACATAGTGAGGTAATCACCGCATACAATTGGCCTTGGAATGCGAATGTCGTCATGATTTCATTGTTCTTTTATTCATTAGGAACATTTTGTAAAGATTTTATAAGAAAGTATAAGGACTCTTTAGTGATAGCATTGATTTCCTTAGTCTTAGCCGTTGCTGCCATTTATTTGAATGCATCCGGCTATATGGATTTTTACTTAAATTTAAAAATGAGTTCATATAACTATGTTATTCTTGACTTAATTATCCCATTACTGTTCTTTATGCCAGTAATTTATATCAGTCATTTAATTTCCCTGTTCCCGATAAAAGAAGTGTTTAAAACAGTGGGTAGATACTCGATTGTTATTATGTACTTACACCTTCCTGTAAATATATTTATTAGAACAGTGTTAAACTATGATGTCACAGTTTTCGAATTTACAGCTTTTGGTGTAATTATCACTGTCATACTCGGTTATTTATTTAGCTTAACAAAAACAACAAGGGTATTATTTTTAAGTGCAAAATAATAGGCCATTAATATATCAAATTTTATAACTGCGCTTCGTTTACTCAATTAGTGGTAAAGAGGCGTAGTTTTTACTTTTTCAGTCTAGGGTTTTAAATGACACCTTAGGGGATAACGATTATAATAAACAAGATGTAGAAATATAAACTCATGTATGAGAGGGAAAGCCATGAACCACGTTATTGCATTATTTAGAGAACAATTTCAAAATATTCACCTCATCTGGAAACTATCTATTTATAATGTTAAAAGTGAATATTCTAATCATTACCTAGGCTTATTCTGGAATATATTACAACCGCTAATGCAAGCAGCGATTTACTATTTAATCTTTGGTTTAGGTTTAAGGGGTGCAACTGCACCTGAAGCAGGAATTCCATTTATTGTGTATTTAATTTCAGGTCTGTTCCCTTGGTTATTTATATCACAAGCAATCAATGGTGGATCTAACGCAATTTATGCTCAGCTTGGACTGGTCACTAAAATGAGGTTTCCTTCGAGTGTCTTACTGTCAATTTCATTTACAAATAGTCTGATTAACTTATCATTTATGACATTTATTATTATGGTAATATCGCTAGTTTCAGGATATGTGAATCCACTTTATTTCTTAACTCTAATTTATTTTGTAATCGCATCTTTTTTAATCATTTTTGCGATAAACTTAATAATGAGTACGCTCATTATTTTAGTTCGAGATTTTAGGAATGTGCTACAAAATGTCATTCGGATGGGATTTTTCCTAACACCCATCTTTTGGCAGCCAGGAGAACGTGGGGGATTATTACAGATGATTTCTGATTTAAACCCGTTCGCATATCTAGTGATGAACTTTAGAAATGCTTTAATATATGGAGACGGACTTCTATATGGTAGTTTTGAGCAACATATTTATTTCTGGGGCATTACATTGAGTCTCTTAGTCATTGGTGCTTATCTACACATAAAGTTCCGTTACAAACTAATCGATTACTTATAAGGTGGTAAACCATGCATAATTACCTAATGATATGTAACGCCTACCCAACAATGGGCAATCTATATGCGAATAGTTTTTTGCATAGAAGAGTCAAAGCCTATCAACAAAAGGGCTTATTTGTAGACGTCGTTGTCATTACAACAAAAGTAAAAAAAGATGAATTCTACGATGGGGTTCATATTAAATACATGGATGAATATCAAATTGCATCCTACTTACAAGAACATTCATTTAAGACCGTGTTGTTTCACTTTATTAATCCAAAGATGTTTTATGGCATAGATCAATTACCTAGCCATAGAAAACCGAATATTGTTGTCTGGTTACATGGTTTTGAAGCTGAGGCCTGGCACCGACGTTACTATAACTTCTTAAGTGACGTTGGCCAATTAGATGCTCAACTTCAAAGAAAAGAAATAGTGTTTGAACCGCAAAGAGAGTTTTTAAGAGATATCATGACGAGAGAAGAATTAAACATTAAGTTCGTCTATGTCTCTAAGCGTTTCAAAGAACTTTACGTGGATCCTTTTGTTGGTGTCGTACCAGAACGTAATTATGTCATTCATAACATCATTGATGATGCACTATTTACTTACAAGAAGAAAACTAAGGATGACCGCTTAAATATATGCAGCATCCGACCTTACACAGCAAAAAACTATGCGAATGATATAACAGTTGATGTCATTAAGAAGTTAAGTACAAAAAGGTACTTCAACAAGCTAGAATTTAATCTATATGGTGATGGCAAGCTATTTAATGTAATTACTAACCCTTTAAAGAAGTTTGATAACGTTCATCTTCATAAAGGTTTTGTAAAACAGGATGACATTCCAGAAATCCATCAGGCACATGGCATATTTTTAGGGCCATCTAGACACGACTCACAAGGTGTCTCACTAGGAGAAGCGATGAGTAGTGGCTTAGTTCCGGTAACGAATGCCATTGGTGGTATACCGGAATTTATCGAACATAAGAAGACAGGTATGTTGGCAGAAAGAGATAATCTAGATGACATGGTCGATGCCATTGACTATCTCTATAAACACACTAAAGAATTTAAGAAGATTAGCCAACAAGCTGCAGCAAGTATCCGTAAACAAGCAGGGGTAGAAACCGTTATAAATCAAGAAATTGAGGTGATTACAGATGGCTGGAGTTAATTGGGAGAAAGCATATCACGATTTAGAAGCGCATATAGAAGGCATCCTAATAGAGACAAGTGAGCTCGTAAATAATGCATCACCAAAGTTAAGGCTTAACGATGTCTATATTGAACAAAGTCACACGCTTGATATCATAATTGATGCAACGGGTGAACAGATGGAATATGCAGTTGATTTAATCGACCGAAAAGGGAAGATTGAAACGATAAAAACCGGCTATCAAAAGTCGAATACCTTTAGCTTCGATATTCCAAAAGGCCGATACACGATTACAGCATATGCTAAGGAAAGTCAAAAAGAAAATTCTCGTGTCTTTGATAAATCCACAGTCAATTTTAAGAAGGTGGCGTCAAATGAGTAGGTTTCTCCTTGAATATGATGACAATGAAACTGCTAAGTCAGCGACTCTAGTCTTAGATACCAAAGAAGGATATCAGACTCTATTGTCAAAACTACAACAATATGACACAACGAGATACCTTGACTTAAGGCCTCTGATGGTGATTGATGTTTGGACGATTATTAATGAATTAAAGACTGATAGTGAACTGCAACTCATCATCAACGATGACCAGCTAAATGACACCTTATTAAGTTCAGCTGTAAACATTGCAGATATAGATTATAAATCTGATGCTTTTGTGTTCACACTTGGTGAGAAAAGTGACCATATACTGAAGAAATATCAGCGTTTAAACATTAACATTCAAGAGAAAAATAAATCATATGAGCTTCAGATTGTTGAAAGCTTGCTAAGAGAACAGGGTAAGAACAATGAGAAAATTGCCCAGTTACAAAGAGAGAAGCAATTACTTGAACAATCATCAGGTGCAATCAATGATGATGAACTTGAAACACGTTATTTAGATCTAATGGAAAAATATAAGCAAGCCTTAAAACGACTTGAACAACTCCGTGAATCTAAGCTCGGCAAACTTCAAGTTGCATACTGGAACAAGAAAAGAGGATATTAATGGAGTTAGTTAATAGAGTCAACGTTCAAGATGCTAATTCTGAATATATTAATAGTGTCATTTCTTCATTGTCTCATAAACATAAACAAGGCCTGACCATCATCCAAGAGGTCGTATCAAATACGAATTTCGCTTTAAAAAATTTAGAACAAGTAGCAGGAAGATCTGACCTTGAGATGATCTTGGTCACTTCAGATGACAGAGTTTACGAGTCTCTAAATAGTCATTGTAAAGCTGATAACCAGCTTGTTTTAAAGGGCAATGTTGAAGATGCAAAAGTCTATATCGGCCTTTCGCATGTACTGATTTTAGATGAATCGTTATCCATTAAACTAGGTGATGAAGCCTTTCGATTAGAAGCGGATAAGTTATATCTCATCGATGTAGATAATAATGAATCAGTCGATGCTAAAATCTATCAGAAATTTTTATCAGACAATCATATTGAAGACTATAAATTTGATGGCTTTACCATCGATAAAATCATTAAAGAGACCAACTGTCTAATACCGAGTGATTTAATTTTCTACCATGAATTTAGTGAGAACATTACATTTAGATTCAATGTTTGGATGACAAACTTACTTGCTCTAGTAAATCTTAATGGTCATGTTAGAAGAAGTGATTCACTAAAGGTTTCAGGGAAGTTATCTCGTGGGTTAACAAATGACTTAGATGGCATTATCAATCTAATTAAATACGTGGATAACATACTACAAAAACGTTTTGATGATGAAGTTGCAGGCGTATTGAATCACTTCAATAAGATGTTTACGTCTCATTTAAGAAACTACATTGATAAGGGTCTTATTTCAAAGGATGAATTAATTGAGAAATTGAAATCCTATGGTATTAAGAGCATTTATTATGCAGCCTTAAATAAGGGCGATGCTAAAAAATTAGTCTTGGCTTATTGTTTCCCTCCGTTTAACGACACGAGTGGTAATGTGATGGCAAAACGTATTTTTGAAGACAAACAAGTCGTGGATGTGATTTCCAATGACATGAGTAGAATTAGAAAAAAAGACCAAAAACTCATGAACATTATGAGTCACTTATTAGATTCGCAAATTGTTTTAAATGGTGCCCAGGCCTTTAGTAGTTGGCAAAGTATCGAAGATTATATAGATGGTGTGTTACATGCATACAAGATGTACAGTGACAAGTACGATGAAATGTACTCTCGTGTTATGTTTCCACATTCTCACTTCGCAGCATTCGAATTAAAGAAAATTAACCAATCAATTAAATGGGTTGCAGAGTTTTCAGATCCCTTGGTAACAGATGTGTCTTCTAATTTAAGGCATGCACCTATTGAAGATGATGACTATATCGAAGATTTAAAAGCCTTTGTTGGGCCAAAATATAGTGATTTAATTGATGACAATTCATTTAATGTCTGTGAAGTTGTTGCTTTCTTGTATGCTGATGAACTCATCTTTACAAACAAATATCAGCTAGATTATATGCTTTTAAGGTATGATGAAGATATTCAAGAATTGGTCAAATCAAAGGCAATTATTAGTCAGCACCCAACCTTACCTAGAGATATGTATCAACTCGTGAAATCCTTCTATAAGGTTGAACAGGATAAGATCAATATTGCATACTTTGGTAATTTTTACGATACCCGTGGTTTTAGACAAATCGAATTAGTGGCGAAATACCTATACGAAGCCAATATTAATAACTTTACGATTCACGTGTTTACTAACTTAAACCGTAAGACGATGAGATTTTACAATCAAAGCGCCTTTAAGGATTACATTGTGATGAACCAATATGCACCGTACTTCGAGTTTTTAAACTTAACAGACCTAATGGATGCATTATTAATATTTGATGCAGAAACAGTTGGCATTAAACCATATAATCCATATGTGCCTTCAAAACTCAGTGATTATCGTGGTAGTCTTTCAAATATTTGGGCATTTACTGAAAGAGAGAGTATTTTAGACCAGACGGATGAAGAGAAGCTGTATATTACAAGACAACACGATTATCAAAAGTATGCATCGACCTTTAAACAGCTCGCTAACGATATAGATAAAACGACTTATCAAGTAAAAAACATCAAGTGTTCTAAATAACACTCGAGATGGAAGTGATTAAATGACTTATAAAGTAAAAGTAAATAATGTCTCTAAAGTATTTAATACAACGAGCAAGCAAAGGAAATTATGGAAGATTCTATTTCCATTTTTAAATAAAGAAGAAGCATATTACTATGCTTTAAAAGATGTATCATTTGAAGTCGAACCTGGAGACTCTGTCGGTATTGTTGGACTTAATGGTTCAGGGAAATCGACCTTATCTAACTTACTAGGCGGTGTCACATCACCTTCAACAGGAGATATTTATGTCGATGGTAAACCGTCTTTGATTGCAATTTCTGCGGGCTTAAACTTTGAATTAACAGGTGAAGAAAACATTCATATGAAGTGTTTGATGCACGGTTTGAGTGAGAAAGAAATCGAAGAGCGTTATGATGATATTGTGCAGTTCTCAGAACTTGAGGACTTCCTAGATCAACCGATTAAGAACTATTCAAGCGGGATGATGTCAAGACTGGGCTTTGCTATTGCAGTGCATACTGATCCAGATGTACTTATTGTGGATGAGGCACTGTCAGTCGGTGATGATACTTTTGCTAATAAGTGCATTGAGAAGATGAAAAGCTTTAGAGAAGAAGGCAAAACAATCTTTTTTGTCAGTCACTCTATACCTCAAATACAGAAAATGTGTAATAAGGCAGCATGGATTCATTTTGGAGAACTAAAAGAATATGGAGATTGTATTCCAGTAGTCGGACTATATGCTAGATTTGTCAGAGGATACAACATAAAACCAAAACATGTTCAAAAACGCTATAAGAAAGCAATGGTTGATGGTCAACGTGCCTCACAAGCACCGATGGAGAAAAATGACACAAGGTTTGGTATAGGTAACGGCATGCTTTTAAGTCTTCTATCAGTTATTATAGTGATTATGGGATACTTACAAGCGTTACAATATTTATAAGGTGTATGTGATATGGAAAAATTAACTTATGAAGAATTAAAAAACTTAGCTTTGGAGTCACTTAATAAAGAAGAACGCGCACTAAATGAACTTAAAAATATTGATAGACAAATATCAGTATTAAAAAATGAAAATGACAGGTTAAATCGTCAAATTAAAAAATATCAAAGTTTTTTTCCTATTAAATTAGGTTTGAAGATGAAAAAGTTTGTCGGAAAGTAGTGTATGAGTATGTCTAATTTAAAAATTAGAGAGCGTTTAAAACAAATAAAAAAAATTAAAAACTCCATACTAAATGACCAACAAGTACCTGAGGAACAATCACCTTTCCCTGTAGTTGACCTATCTCATGGTGTCAGTGTAATTATACCTGTCCACCGTGGTGAAGATTTTATAAAAGAATTAATTGAATCCATTACAAAACAATCTCTTGATAGTAGATACTTCGAAGTGTTGTTTATTTTCAATGGAGAATACGAAGCTTCAGAAGAAATATTTAACAGTTTAGATAAGCCTTTTAAACATAAAGTCTTGTATGCAAAACAAGGTGTCGGACGTGCAAGAAATCTCGGAATTAACAATGCATCATTTGCATATATTACTTTTTTAGATGTAGATGATACCTTATCTGTAGACTATTTAAAACATGCCTTAGAAGAAGCGGAACCATATACTATTGTACTTAATCAATTACATGAGATTGTAGATGGCAGAGACGATCATGGTAATAATGTCATCAATAGAGAACTTAAAAATAAAAACCAATATCCAGATCAATATTTTGATGTGGGTAAGAACTTATCTTTAAACGGTGCAAAAGTTGTACCAACAAGTTTCTTATTGAATACACAATTCGATGAAGAATTAAATAATGGCGAAGATGTTGCCCTATATGCTGAAATTGTTACTGTCTTTAAACCGATTGTGAAGATTAATCAAAAAGAGGCAATCTACTATCGATATAAAGGGCAGGGTACTTTATCACGTGCGAAGGTAACCTTCCAATTTAATGTTCTAGATAGAATACATGTCATAGATGCAATGCAAGAATTGTTACGTTATGAAGATGATTTAGATGTTAGAAATCTCTTGATAGATAGAATGCGTTCGCAAGCATTATTTATAAACAAGTATCTAGTGAATAATATGGACGATTATTCTAAGGTGACGGACTTAATTCGTTATAAACAAGACGAATTTTACCCATATCAACAGGTGAATAAGGAGCTTAGTAAAACCTTATATGTATCTTACTGTTTCCCACCATTTGTTGATACAAGTGGTGTGGTTATGGCTAAGCGTATTAATGAAAAAAAACAGCCGGTAGACGTCATCTACAATGACATGACGTCTGTACGCGGTATGGACCCTTCACTTGAATTCATTGCAAATCCATATATTGATTCGAGTCACATGATTAATTCAGTATCGTCATTTTCTAATCCACAGCACATAAAAGCTTTTGTAGAAAAGGCGCTTAACCGAACTGATTTAAACAAATATGATGAAATATACTCACGGGCACTCTGGCCAGGATCTCATATGGCTGCATTTGATCTAAGAGAAGCGGGGAATAATTTACGCTGGGTTGCTGAATTTTCAGACCCAATTCTCCAAGATATAAAAAATGAAGAAAGAAAAGGGACTTACTTTACATTAAAAGAAGTCAAAAAGCTACAAGCACAGGCACCTGAAGATTACGGTAAGTATTTTGATACTAATCTTTTTAACATGTGCGAAGTTTTACCTTTTGTTTTTGCAGATGAAATTGTATTTACAAACTTGAATCAGCAACAGTCTATGTTAGCGCGTTTTGATGATAATTTTAGAGAAATGGTTGAATCAAAATCGACAATCTCAATACACCCATCATTAGATGAATATTACTATAATATTGAAAAACATTATGTCAATCTAGACCAGAATGAATTTAATATTGGATATTTTGGTAACTTCTACGAAACAAGAAGTGCCAACGATATATTAAGCATCGCCAAACAGATACAAACATTAAATTTAAAAGCAAAACTATACATTTTCACTAATAATACTTCTAAAGTTAGAAGTGAGGTTATTAAAGAAGGTGTATCAGAAATTGTAAATGTTTATACTTACCTAAAGTATTTTGAATTTCTAAATGTAACAAAAGACTTTGATTGTCTGATATTAAGTGATGCGAACACGAAAGATTATAAGAAAATTAATCCTTACTTACCATCTAAATATAGTGATTATATTACTTCAGGAAGTCGCATTTGGGGTTTATATGAAAAAGGTAGCGTACTTCAACAATTAATTGAGGAAGATAATTCATTATTTGGAAGTGAGTTAAGTGATACAGAAAAAATTGAAGAAATATTAAAATCATTTAATATATAAAAAACAGCTGGAAGTTTATACTTCCAGCTGTTTTTCCATATATTTGTGGGGAATCCCTGCATCGTCAAACTCATCTGATGTAACTTCGTATCCCATCTTTCCATAGAAATTCAGGGCATGGACTTGTGCACCGAGTTTGGTTCTTTTAAATCCATTTTCTTCTGCATGAATGTGGGCAAAGTTCATCAATGCTTGTCCTAGATGAAGGCCACGAGCAATTTTTCTAACTGCCATACGTTCTATCTTAGCGGTACCATTACCAATGTCGCGGTATCTTACAGTACCGAGGGGACGGTCGTCCATTAATAGTATGATATTTACGCTTTCTTTTTCGAATTCATCGACCTCTATTTCTAAAGGTACATTCTGTTCTTCTACAAATACTTCTTTTCTAATTTCTAAACAATCATTGTAATACTTGTTGTCATCACTAATTTTTAATTCCATATAATCACCTACATTGCATTTTTTCTTCTTATAATCGTATACTGCCAAAATACTTTTAACTGTTCGATGTTCCAGTACTCTAAGCCGAGTGAAAGGGCAGGGCGAGTATTAAACTTAATGTTACTAGCTTCCGCTGCTGCAAGTGCAATGTATTGAATATGGGGTCTAAGTTTCTTAAAAGGTGCTGATAAACGACCATTGTCTGAAATCCAGTCAATAGGATGAATACATTCAAAGATATCAACAACCTCATAGACTTCAGGCAGGGCTGTTACATAACATGCTGCGTCAACTTCTGTATTGGCCTCACTCTCAGAAAAATAACTCCTGAGAGAAAGATACAATTCCTTATGTCTATGATTTACATAGAAATATTCATTTTCAATTTTTGGTGTTTTACTATCCTTAAGTAGTGTTTCTAGACTATCCATCATTTCTTTAATATTTGTAACTTTGTCATGTGATTTTCTCAAGCGAATCACCTCACATCATGATTTAGTAGTAATTCCCGTTTTCATTAGTGTTGTTTTGATCGCCTTCAATGTAGTTGCCGTAGCTATCGTAGTAACCACCAGATTCTTGACCTTGATTAGGATTATCATAATAACCGTTATTATTATTCTGACCTTCCTCGTATTGGCCTTCATTGTACTGACCTTGACCCTGACTATCCTCGTTTGCTCCATTTTGTTCAGGTGTATTTTGTTCTTCTTCGGTGTTATTTTCAGGATTTTCTTCTAAATCTGTCTCACCTTCGACATCAGATTCTTCATAGTCGAATTCTTCAGTATCAAAGCCATCGCCATAAGGACTTTCATATCCTTCTTCGGCATAATAAGGCAATTCTTGTGGCTCGTATTCTTCCATAGTATAGTCATCAAAATACTCATAAGGGACGAGGTATTCTCTTAGTCTAATATTAATTAAATCGTTAGGAGCAGAAGGGTCCATTTCCAAAATAGAACGGATAGTGTTTGATAGGACAAATAGGTGTTCTTCATCTGCTTGATAGAAGTAACCACCATTCTGTGCCCAATAGTCAGTTCCTCTTAATTGTGTCGAATCAAAAGTAATATCATTAAAAGCATAATAAGAAGCGATACTTCTTATTTCACCAGTCGTAAAGCTGTGACGGGTATTATCTGCTACAACTTCAATTAAGTCATCGATTTTATTTAAACCACCGGACGATTTAACTTTATTTAGAACGGCTTCAATTAATTCAATCTGTCTGTTACCACGGCCTAGGTCAGAGTCGACTCGACGGCTTCTTACAACTGCAAGTGCTTCTTCACCATCTAATTCTTGAGTGCCAGCTTCTAGTTTGACACGACCCGTATCGTTTTGGTTTGGTTCATTCATGTCAAATGGAACATCGAACTCCACTCCTCCGACAGAGTCGACGATGTCAACGACACCAGCCATATTGAGTCTCACATAGTAATCTACAGGCACATTCAGGAGATCCTCAACTGATTCCATAGAGCCGCTCGGACCACCGTACATATGAGCATGGTTGATTTTATCGAAGTAGCCTTCTGTATCAAGGTACGATAGTGTATCTCTCGGAATATTCACAAGTTTTACATCGTCTTCATTCTTATCGAAGGTCGCTAGAATCATACTATCAGTTCTAAAATTATCACCTTCAAGGTTGTCTTTTTCTGCCCTTGATTCGTTTTCATCAGTCCCTAAAATAAGCACTGTAAAACTATCTTCTACTGAAGCATCTTCCTCTCTTAAATCTGAACGCTCCCTGTCTGTTGGTTCATAAGAATTTGAGACACCTTTATCGAATGTATTATAAAGACTGAAAATGTATATCCCAACGCCAATTAGTACAATTAATAGGACAACGACAATTGTCCAAAAGATTTTTTTAGTCAAAATAAAGTCTCATTTCTGCTTTAGATTTTAAAATAGATTAAACTCTATTATAATGTGTTATAAACGTAAGTTAAAATAATATCTTAAAATACTGAGGGAATCAAATGAAAAGTGTAACGATGTTTGTTTGGAATAATTTTATAAATGATGCGCGTGTGCTACGTGAAGCCAAAGCGCTCGCTGAGCTTGATTATACTGTAACTATTATAGCAAAAAAAGAATTGACTGAGATGAAACTAAAACCAGTTGAAGAAATTGAAAAGAACATAGTGGTCAATCGTCCGTTAAAGTATGAGTTACCACAATTTTTAACGTCTAAATTAAAGTCATCTATCTTATCAAAGCATATTCCTAATGCACTCTTGATGTTTAAGATGATCATATTAGGTCGACGCTATAAGACTGATGTGTATCATTCACATGATCTTAATACATTAATTCAAGGCATTGCCTCAGCGAAATTACGTCTTAAGCCAAAGAAACTTATCTATGATTCACATGAAGTACAAACAAGTCGTACACACTATAACTTTAATAAGATATATAAAATCGAAAAATTTCTTTTAAAATTTGTCGACGAAGTTATTGTCGAAAATGAAACGCGTCGTGATTATCATTATGATCTTTATAAGGAAAAACCACTGGCTATACATAACTATTCTGAACTTTATAATATAGATGACTACGAAACGTATCCTCTAAGGGAAAAGTATCATGTGGCGGATGAGACTAAAATTGTCCTCTACCAAGGTGGTATGCAAGAAGGAAGAGGTCTGTTTAAACTTCTAGAATCCTTCAAAGATTTAGAAGGCGCGGTTTTATTTATGATTGGTGACGGTAAGGAAAGAAATAATCTTATCTCTAAGATGAAAGCACTCAATTTAGAAGAAAAAGTAATCTTCATCGAGCGTGTACCGTATGCTGATTTAAGAAAATACACAAAGGCTGCTGACATTGGTATTCAATTTCTAGAGAATACCAATTTTAATCACTATTCAGCGTCATCAAATAAGCTCTTTGAGTACCTGATGGCACATGTACCTGTACTGGGTTCTAAGTTGCCTGAAATAGAACGAGTGATTAAAGGGGAAAAAGTTGGTTTAACTGTCGAAGCAGGTGACACTAAAGCCCTTAGTGAAAAATTACAGAAATTAATCGATGATGACGACTTAAGAACGCATTTTAAAGAAAATACAAAGGCAGCGAAATATAAGTATAATTGGGAAGTGGATAAAACTATCTTACAAGACTTATATGAAAAACTTTGATTTTATTAAGGCTTTAGCTTTGTTATAATTAATAGACATAAAAAATTGACGATAGGTGACCTATGAAGATTTTACTAATCACACAAAACTTTTACCCCGAAATCGGGTCGGGTGCCAATAGATTGAAAAATTTATATCGATATCTATCTATAAATAATGAGGTGGAAGTGTTGACGACACATCCCTCATATCCTAATCAAAAAATGTATGATGAGGAAAAGTATTGGAATAATGCCCAGATGAATGAGTCAAGTGACATCATGCGCTTGAAAATGCGTACTGATAAGCAAAGTAAATCGATGGCAATGCGCCTATTGTATTATTTCGAGCTTGCCTACAAGGTGAGAGTATACGTCAAGAAGTACCAGCATTTATATGACGTGGTGTACGTTACAACACCTAATATCTTTATACCTTGGGCAGCATTCTTCCAAAAGAAAAACAAACAAGTAAAACGAATATTAGAAGTACGTGATCTCTGGCCAGATAGCGTTAAAGATATCGATAAGATGAATATTGATTTATTCTACCCAGTTTTAAAATTTATGGAGAAGATGCTCTATAAAAAATCGGATAAAATCGTCATTAATAATGAGGGGTTTAGGTCCTATATTAGTAATATTTTGCCGAAAAAACCTCAACTATACTTACCTAATGCATTTACAGAAGAAGAAGTTGCATTCGAAGTGGCTCCGGATAATTTCAGAGTCATCTATACAGGAAATATTGGATTTGCACAAAGTTATGAAAAGCTTCAGGAGATGGCCCATCAACTTGAAAAGGAAAAAATTCACTTTAAAATTATTGGGTATGGTGTAAATGCACATCTTTTTCAATCATATATAGAGTACAATGATTTTAAATATGTGACCTTTGAAGAGGAAAAAACAAGGGAAGAGTGTCTAATAGATATTCGCTCATCTAATGTTCAGCTGTCTATCTTAAAAGAGAGTGATGTCTTTTTAACGGTCTTACCAGGGAAGGTTATCGACGGTATTGCTTCAGGTGTACCAGTTGTGACTAATCTAGGCGGTTATACAAGCACACTCATAAATAGTAATTTGGTCGGTTATGCTAAAGAAAATGCAACGACAAGTGAGCTTGTACAAGCAATTAGACAAATTAAGAATGATAAAGCTCATGAAAATTTACTTAGAACAAATGCGAGAAATCTATTAGAATCAGATTTTCTATGGGAAAGAAACATTAAGAAATTAGAGAATTTCTTAGAGAATTAAGAGTTTGAACAACTACTTGTTGTTCAGGCTCTTTTATTAATGTAATGTAAAGATATTTTCATGTAAAATGAACTTATCAATAACAATAGTTTCCATTAATATTTAGGAGTTTTAAAAATGAGTTCATTCAAAAATAGATTGAGAACCATGATACCAAAAAGTATGCGTGAATTAATAATTAAAAAAGTGTCTGTAGAGGGTATCTCTGTTTTTGAAGAGATGATTGTCATCAATTTATCTTTAAGGCATTTTTATAATATTAATTCTAGTAAGTCTGTCGTCTTCACCTTATCTAACGGTGCTTATAATGTGCCCTTAGACTTTGAATTAAATAAAAATAGTGTATCGCTTATTTTGACAAATGATATCTTTGAGCATTTAGAAGGTAACTCAACTATTAAAATGAGTTTTGAAGGAAAAAACATGATTATACGCATGAGTAATAATCTTCAAACAAAAACTTCATTTTTAAAGAATCAGCAATACTATAACCTACTTGTTAATGGGACAATCATTCTTGAACAGCTATTTAATGAATACACTTTTAATGAAGAGAGCATTGAAGTCAATGATATTTCAGTAGCCTATGAAAGAATGTCAGTATCGGTAAAAGAGAGCTTCTATAAAAATGCATGCCTTGCGCTCCTATACCCTAACAAAATTGTCGAACTTGGTGAAAAATCAAGTGGTCAAAATATTACAGCGGACGATTTCACATATGTAACAATGGGAAGAGCGACCTTATGTATTTTAGAAGATTTGGTGATAACACCAGTCTCTTATACAGGGTCAAAGAAAACTCTTAAAACTAAATCGCATCATTTAGCAGTAGAAAATTACAATGGAGAATCCTTGGTGTTTATCGAGAATCACAGTGTGATATTAACTGATATTCAAAGTAAGGTTTCTAGTGATTACATGCAGCTTATCTTTAAGTGCGATATTGGTGAAGGTGTCGACTCTGTTATTCTAAATGACACTGTCACTAATGACGCCACAACATTTGATGTCAGTGTTGATAGCACCGGATTGTATTATACAAACATCCCATTTGAGGAATTGTTGGATGGTTTTTCTAGAAAGAGATTTAGCATTTTAAGTCGAGGCAATGAACCTGTTATTATGCAACCTGATTTAAGTGACTATGAAAATTCGAAAATCGGAGAAAGGCACCTAATTTCTTATCACTATGAAAATATAAAAATATGGTTGTATAGAAGGAAGGATCAAGGTTTAGGTTTTAATTTGACTCGTCCAAGAATTAAGCGACAAGTCACAGAAATAGAAAACTTCCACCTTAAAGGTTATACGAGAGGTAGAGAGAACTTTACTGAATCAAGTATGTTCATGATATTCGAAGATCGATATTCAAAGGAACAAGCGCTTGTACCAATTGATGTAGAATTTAATATGGATCTATCTGGGGTTGATTTAAAGGGACTTAAAAGTAAGGATAAGACAATTATAGATATCTTTATTGGTATGGTGCATGAGAATGGGGAAATTATTAGAAAAGAGAAGATTAAATATAAGTACTCAGACTATAAGAAAGATAATTACTATGGTGTAAAAACAGAGAAAGATGGAGAAGGCAATACACATTATTTCTTAGTGACGACTACACCATTTAATAATCTAAAAGTTGAAAGTTTCGTCATTCCAAAAGGTGTACCATTGCCAATGGAAAAACCTGAAAAAGATTTTTCAACTTGGTTAGTTGGAGAGCGATATGACACTGCTCAAGACAACGGATATGCTTTTTACAAATATTTAAGAGAAAACACAGATATCAATGCTTATTATGTCATTGAAGACACTGCACCTGACTATAAGAATATTTCATCAGACCCTAATGTGCTGGCCTTCGGTTCTAATGCACATTATCAGATTTCATTTAAAGCTGGCGTCTTATTAGGGACACATGATTTAGAAAATCTCTTACCGTATAAACCCGCAAGAGGTTTCTTTAACTACGAAGACACTATAAAAGTATTTTTACAACATGGTGTATTAGGTCGTAAGAGAGTGGAATATCACAGAAAGTACTATGATTTACCATTTAATTTATTTATTGTTTCGAGCACACCAGAAAAGGAGAATGTAGTTGTGAAGAAGCTTGGCTACTATGAAGATGAAGTAGCTGTTACAGGCCTTGCACGCTTTGATTCACTTCCAAGGGGGAATAAGACAAGGGATATCCTTCTAATGCCAACTTGGCGTGATTGGATTAATACAGATGAGCAGTTCCTCTCAAGTCAATACTTTAACAACTACAACAATCTGATTCACAATGAAAGATTGATTAAGCTCTTAGAAGACAATGATGTTAGATTAAACTTTTACCCGCACTATAGAGCTCAGATGTACTTTAACAATGAAATCCTAAATCCAAGTAAAAATATAAACTTTATTCAGTTAGGGTCTAAGACTGTTCAAGACTTGCTAATCGAGCATTCCTTGTTGATAACAGATTACTCAAGTGTAAGCTTTGACTTTACGTTAATGAATAAGCCGGTAATCTACTATCATTTTGATGTGAGAAAGTTCTTTAGACAAGGTAAGTTAAGACCTTTATATCAAACTTTTATTGGTAGTATTGCGAGAACAGAAGATGAATTAGTAGATCTGATTCAACAGCAAATTCATTTAAACTTCAAACCAGGAGATATTGATATATCAGGCATTTTTGATTATCAAGACCATAATAATTCACAGAGAATATATCATAGTGTGTTAGAGAAGATTACTGAATTAGAACAAACTGATGACGAGGTTAACTAAAATAAGGACATGGAGTCATATGATTCCATGTCCTTATTTATACAGTGTTTGGATAAGTTTTTTTGTTGCTTGACCATCAGCATATTGATTTACTCTATGATTGAATTGCTTAACTTCATCCAGAACGTATTTCTCTGCTTTTAAAACGGATATTAAATCTGAGTTTGTTTTCACAACTGGTCCTGGCATATACTTTTCATAGTCGAACCAAATGCCTTTTTGTTCTTCATATGTGTCGATGTCGTAAACAAAAAACACCATCGGTTTATTGAGGATGGAATATTCAAATGGGATGGACGAATAGTCTGTGATTAGTATGTCTGATGTTGCCATCAAGTCTTCTATTTTATAGCCATGACTGACATTTTTAACGAAATTAGAATCATCTATCCTACATTCCTGTACAGCCGGATGCAGCTTCACTAAAAAGCAATAGTCTGGTAATGCTTGTTCAAGCTGCTTAAAATCGAGTGGTAACTTATATTCATCTAACTGACCATCTCGATAGGTAGGTGCATAAAGCACGACTTTTTTCTCATTGGGTATTTTGAGTTTTGACCTTATTTCTTCACGTCGCTGTGATACGAGTGTTTGATTAAAATAATAGTCCGTTCTCGGTAAACCCGTCTTTAAGATATTTTCATCTCTTAAATCAAAGGCTTCTTTAAAGATATAAGCCATATCATCTGAAGATACAACCACCTTATGAAATCTCTTGTAGACCTCTCTAAAGCGTTCATGGGCACTTTTAGACCTTGTTTTAATGGTTTTGTCTCTAAGTCCAAAATATTTTACTGCACCATTAGCGTGCCACAGTTGAGTGCAGGTGACCTCATCTTTAAAGTCACAAGCAGCAAGTTCCACTTGATAGTTATCGATAAAAATATGCTTGCTCGTTGCAAGGTAATAGATTCCTCTTATAAAGTGAATCGGTTGTTTTATCGAAAAGTTGAGTGTGATTTTCGCCTTTCTAAAGCTGAGTTTACAAGATTGTGACTTAAGAACAATAATGTCTAGTGATGTTTCCTTATGGACTTCATCGATGACATGCTTAATATTGTCGCCAAAAGAAGCGAGCATCACTGTACGATCTTTTAATGGTCCGGTTTTAAAGACCTCGAACAAGCATCGTATAAAGGCTAAATACAGACTTATAGCGAGCTCTTTAAGCATCTGAACCCTTTAGTTCTTCTTTAATTTTGGTTGTTGAAATTCCACTTGTTCTTGGTAAGTAAACGACTTCACATTGGTCTTTTAAGAAGTCGAATTCTCCTTCCCAATCATTCCCCATAACAAAGACATCGATATTATGTTTTGTAACATCCTTTTTCTTTTGATCCCAAGAATCTTCACCAATGACTTCATCCACATAGCGGATGGCTTCTAAGATTTGCTTTCTTTCTTCAAATGAATGATAGGCTTCTTTATGTTTAAGCATATTAAATTCATCTGTAGATACAGCAACAACTAAATAGTCCCCTAATTCCTTTGCTCTTTTTAAAATATTAATGTGACCTGTATGTAATAGGTCGAACGTTCCATATGTTATGACTTTTTTCATGATAAATTTCCTCCAATTAAGGCAATGTTAATCTATTTTGTAGTATTATGAATTATAGCATAATATTATATTGAATATGATTCAGGTGTGGTGAAAATGAAAAAATTAAAAAGTTTAGGCTTAAAATTATATAAAGCATCATTTTGGTTATGTGGTAAATTATTTAATAAGGATCACTCCTTGATTATCTTTGAGAGTTTTCTCGGCAAGCAGTATAGTGACAATCCAAGAGCGCTGTATGAATATATGTCTATACATCATCCAGAATACAGACTCTTATGGAGCGTTGATAAGCGTTATGCTGAAACATTTGAACACTATGACCTACCCTACATTAAGAGATTTTCATTGAACTGGATGATTTATATGAATAAGGCGACACTTTGGATTACAAATAGTCGACTACCGCTCTGGATACCTAAACCTAAGACGACGACTTATGTTCAAACTTGGCACGGGACTCCACTAAAAAAATTAGCAACAGATATGGATGAAGTTTACATGCCTGGTACAAATACAGAAAAGTATAAGCGTAACTTTACAAAAGAGTCGGCTAAGTGGGACTTTTTAATATCTCCCAATGAATATTCAACGGAAATATTTAGACGTGCCTTTCAATTTGATAAGACAGTATTAGAGACTGGTTATCCAAGAAATGATTTCTTATACACAAATAGTGACGAAGCGGCCGTTAGTAATCTTAAAAAAGAAATTAACCTACCAGAAGATAAGAAAGTTATTCTCTACGCACCGACTTGGAGAGACGATTCCTATCATGCTAAAGGACGTTACAAATTCAATTTAGAATTTGATTTGAAAAAAATGTATGAAGCTTTGGGTGAGGATTATGTTATCGTACTTCGTCTACATTATCTCGTCAGTGAAAACTTAGATATATCAGAATATGAAGACTTTATATATGACTTTTCTAAGTATGAAGATATCAGAGGACTATATTCTATTTCAGATCTACTGATAACAGATTATTCATCTGTTTTCTTCGATTATGCGAACTTAGAACGTCCGATGATTTTCTATGTTTACGACATTGATAACTACCGAGATAAACTCCGTGGCTTCTACTTCGACTTTGAGAACAAGGCGCCGGGACCACTCGTGAAAACAACTGATGCTTTAATTAATGCAATTAAAGAAACGGAAAACTCAGATTTTAATGAAACCTATAATACTAAATCGTTTAGAGACAAGTTCTGTTCATTAGAAGATGGACATGCTTCTGAAAGAGTGGCAGAGGAAGTTATTTGTCATCTAAGAAATAAGATTGTATAATGCACCATTGATGAAAAATTGAGGTTGTGACTAAGATGAAATCCATGCTTAATGTACTAAAAGAACAAATCGCTCACTTCTACTTAGTGAGACGATTATCGACCTATGATGTAAAGAGTAAGAATCAAAACAACTACTTAGGCATTGTCTGGGAAGTTTTAACACCTGTAATTTCAATTATGATTTACTGGTTCGTCTTCGGCACCTTAAGACAAAGAGCGCCGATTGAAATGAACGGAATGGAAGTACCGTTCTTCTATTGGCTGTTCATTGGTTTTATTGTGTGGACATTTTTCTACCAAGCAAGTATTGAGGCATCAAAGTCGATATATACGAGACTGAAGATGCTATCAAAAATGAATTTTCCTTTAAGTGTAATACCGAATATTCCTATATTTTCTAAGTTTTATACGCATATCATTATGTTGGTATTAGCATTTATTGTATTTCAAATTGCTGGCTATTATGTGAGCTTTTACTTTGTGCAGTTGTTCTATTATATCTTTGCAACTTACGTATTAATCTATTCATTTGCATTGATTACATCGACACTATCGACGTTGATTAGAGACGTACACTTACTTTTGAATTCATTGTTACGTATGGCCCTATATCTATCAGGTGTACTTTGGCCATTATCGATGTTGTCAGATTTTCCGACTTTGATGATTATTATGAAGTTGAATCCATTGGTGTACCTAATTGAAGGTTATCGTGCATCATTCTTTGGTACAGAATGGTTCTTCATTGAAAACTGGGAATACACTATTTATTATTGGGTATTAATGTTCGTAATGCTGCTAATTGGTTCAGTACTGCATATGAAATTCAGACGTAATTTTATTGATTACTTATAATGGGGTCGTACTATGACAAAAGCTATAGTGACAAAAGATGTCGTAAAAAAATATAAATTGTATGAGAGCTCTAAAGAACGCATGTTGGACCTAATTAGTCCAAAAGAACATGGGGATAACTTTTATGCCTTGAATGGAGTATCCTTTGAAGCTGACAAAGGCGATGTCGTTGGTTTTATCGGAATCAATGGTTCTGGTAAATCTACCTTATCCAATATCATTGCTGGTATAGTGCCAGAAACGAGCGGTGATGTACAAGTCAACGGCCAACCTGCCTTAATCGCAGTTGCGGCAGGCTTAAATGATGACTTAACTGGTAGGGACAATATTGAATTAAAATGTCTGATGCTCGGTTTTTCTAAGGAAGAAATTAAGGCGCTTGAGCCAGAAATTATAGAGTTTTCAGAGTTGGAAAACTTTATAGATCAACCTGTAAAATCATATTCTAGTGGGATGAAATCTAGACTGGGTTTTGCTATAAGTGTAAAGGTTGATCCGGATATATTAATTATTGATGAGGCCTTATCCGTTGGGGATAGAGCATTTGCGGATAAAAGTTTAAAAAAAATGATGGAATTCAAAGATCAAGGAAAGACGATGATTTTTGTCAGCCATTCCATTGGTCAAATGAAGACTTTCTGTGATAAAATATTATGGCTTGAGTTTGGAAGAGTCAAAGCCTACGGCGATGTGAAGGATGTTTTACCTCTGTATGAAGCCTTCTTAAACAAGTGGCAGAACATGCAAAAGGAAGAAAAGGACTTATATCGTTCTAAAGTAATGGCGATGGATCCGAAAAATATCAAATATAAAAAAATGGGCAAGTTAATGGTTTTAGATAATGAAGAAGAATTGGAAGAATCACATACCTATTCCATTCGTCCTGTGAGTAAACTTGCACACTTAAAAGCCTATACTACTTATATTTTTGAAGCACCGAATAGTGATGAAAATAAAAGAGATGCACAAATATTAAAAAATAAAGTGTACTATGTAAAACGAGAAGCGACTTATCAGTTTGAGAACTATTACTTACTGAGCACAGAACCAAGTGGTGTGGACGGCGTTATCGGATGGATTAGAGGAATTGAAACATCCTCACACGTTCACACTGTGGTTGATTTCGACAAAAAGACATTTTATTTACTTGGTCGTGGTTTTGCGTCAACTGAGCCTTGGGGTGGTAAAAGACAATATGTCCATGAAAGTTTAGAACATCATGCGGGCTTAGAATTTAACGTTGTTGAGACGGTACTGGTCGGAAACAACACTTGGTATAGAGGGACGATTGACAAGGGTTCAGACTTAGTTTGGATCCATAGTAATAATGTTGTAACCTCGACAGAAGAACTAGATACACTTTAAAAAAGAGGTGCCCTAGGCACCTCTTCTTTTCTTAATAATAGTCTGCTGTAGAAGTAAAAAAGCCATCGACACCGAGCTCAGTTAGGCGGGTGTAGTCAGTTTCATCTATTACAGTGTATGGATATATTTTGTAACCATATTGTTTACATTCTTGAATAAATGTTTCATTGACTATATTTTTATTAGGATGAATGCTGACAGCGTTTAAGCCCGTGCTATGAACGTATTGACCTGGATTAATCATTGGATAGTGAATTAAAAAGCCGAGCTTCAAATTTGGATTAATTTCACTGATTGTCTTTAGAGCAATATGATCAAATGAAGATACGATTGTATTATCGATCTCACGGTATTCTGAGATTAAATCAGCAACTTTTTTTTCAATGCCCTGATGTCTTTTAGGAGTATTTTTAATCTCGATATTTAATAAGACATTTTGTGGTATGATTTCTAAGATTGAGGATAAGGTTGGTACTCTTAAATGACTATAATCAGTTGAAAAATACGAACCGACATCAATTTGGCTTAATGCCTCATATGTATAATTATCTACTGGTAGTGTGTAATCTTTATTATAACGCGTTAAGGTATAATCATGAATGACAACAGGTACATTATCCTTAGTCAGTTGAACATCGAGTTCGATTGCCTTAGCACCAAGTTCTAAGGCGTATAGAAAAGCATCTTTAGTGTTTTCAGGTCGACTGGACTCAGCACCTCTATGGGCAAATACTTTAATCATACAACACACTCCAAACAAATATTAATTCTAAAAATAGTGTAACATTTTAATGTATATAAATTGTAAAGATTTCTTTTGAAAAGGAGGTAACGACATGGGAGAGATAAAGAAAACAGTGACACTAATGGATATAGAATTTATTAATATTTCCAGGTATTCTTTGCTAAAGAAAATCGTCTATCCAGCAATAGAAGAAAATAAAAAATGTTTCATAGTGACTGCAAACCCAGAAGTCGTTATCGAAACAAGAGATGATCCTGATTTTAAAGCAATTGTTCAAAGTGCGGATTATGTTGTCGCTGACGGAATTGGTGTAGTGAATGCATCGAAGTTTAAAGGTACACCGTTAAAAGAACGTGTGACTGGTGTAGACATCATGTATGACTTGTTGCAATACGCGAATGACTATAAAAAACGTGTATTCTTTTTAGGGGCAAGTGAACTTGTAAACAAAGATGTCGTTAAAATTGTTGAAAGGGATTTTCCGGGTGTTGTTATCGCGGGTAGAAGGGATGGTTATTTTAACCGTTTTGATGAAGAGGTTTCAAAGTTAGTGATAGATTCAGACCCTGATATCGTTTTTGTTGCACTTGGTGCCAAACGTCAAGAAGGATGGATATACCATAATATAGAATCGTTCGATAAGGGCATTTTTATTGGTGTAGGCGGTAGCTTTGATGTTTTAAGTGGTCACATCAAAAGAGCACCAGAAATTTGGATAAAGTTTCAACTCGAATGGCTATACCGATTATTAAAAGAACCTAATCGTTTGAAACGAGATATGAAAGTGTTGGAGTTTATGTTATTACACACACCCGGTATAAAATGGATTATGAAAAAATTAGGTTTTTCTAAAACAAAATCAAGATCATCACGAGATGGCATACGTTAACTACAAATATAGTAGGAGCATATTGGATGAAAGTAAAGATAGTTTTAATGATGATTGGCATGATGGTTTTAATGCTTCAAGCTTGTAGCACTGAAGAAAACGAACCAAGAGGTAATGAAGAAGCGCTAGGAATGCTAGAAAATGGGCATTATGAAAATAAAGACAAAGATGCACCTGCTAACGATAAACAATTGACGGAATCAGAAGAAGAGGGTTTAAAAATAGTAACTGAGGCTGATGAAGACGACAATAAAATTGTGTCTGTGGAATACCCAAAGTTTGAAATAGCGTCTATTGATGAGAGCATAATTGATTTTAAGAACGAACAAATAGAAGTGTTCAATAATCTTACCAGTGCTGATGATGCTGATGAAGAATTTAATGCAAGTTTAAACATTCAAGTTACACCGACTCAGTTAAATGAGGATGTGTTTGCCTTGAGATTTAATATAAACAGTCAGTTGAATCAAACCAACGATATTAACCGTGTAGCCTTTATGTTCGTCGATGTCGAAGAAGCGTCGACCTTAATTGAAGATCGTTTGTTCGATCAATCTTCAGAAAAAAGAGATTACCTATTTGAAGTGTTGAACCGAAACTTAGCTGAAATGGAAATGTACAGTGCGTATATCGACCGAGACAAGTTATCTGACTGGGTACACAATGAGGCCAAGACCTTTAGTAATGTAGACATAACGAAGGAAAGTGTTATTTTTAATTTTGACCAAGAAGAAATCGCAAGTCCGGCTGCTGGTGAGCCTCGTCTCGAATTACCACTTGAAGAAGTGACTCCAGCTATGTCAGATGAGCTAGTGAATTTTATATCTGAAAATTAAAGAGCAGTTTATATGCTCTTTTTTTATATAGAGATATCTATAAATATGATAAGATACCTTTAAGATTTAGAAAATATTGATAGGGGGTGACGACTTTGACTGGAGAGATGATTTTTGTTGCTATCATCATCGTATTGATGTTGCTTGGTTTGTTATTTGAAGTGATGAGAGCGGATTTTTTGATATTTCTCACCTTGGTTGTATTTCTATTAAGTGGAGTCATTTCCAATACAGAGGCGCTTAGCGGCTTTGCAAACGAAGGGATGCTCACTATACTTCTATTATTTATAGTTGCTGGTGCAATCCAGAAGCACGGCATTATAGAACTTGTAGTATATCGTCTTTTAGGGAAAGGTAAAAATATCAAAGCAAGTATGTTAAAAGTATTATTACCTTTAGGTCTATCGTCTGGTTTTTTAAACAACACTCCAATTGTCGTTGCCTTAACCCCAATCTTGAAAAACTGGGCTATAGATAATAATTACAGCCCTTCAAAATTTTTAATGCCCTTATCTTATATGACAATTCTCGGTGGGACCATTACCATGATTGGTACATCGACGAATCTAGTTGTACATGGCTTATTACTAAGTGCAGGTCTTGAGGGTTTTAGTTTCTTTACACTCTCAGTTGTCGGAATACCCATTACTATAGTGGGGCTAATTTTCTTATTAACCATTGGTTACCGTTTATTACCTGAACACTTAGGAGCCAAACAGCAAATTAGCCAAGAAACAAAAGAATTTTTAGCTGAAGCGGTTATAGAAGATGAATTTGAACTTGCAGGGAACACGGTGACAGAGTTAGGAAAAGAAGTATTTGATGGCATTTATATAATCGAAATTTTAAGAAATAACAAAAGGGTTTTTCCTATTAATGGTATGACAGTTGTTGAAGAAGGGGACCATATTATTTTTTCTGGTTCCTTAAATACCATCGCAAAAATTCAAAAGGAAAAAGGAGTCAGTGTAAAAACGGGTACAGAACTTACTTTAGAAGATCTTAAAAATGATGATAATGTGTTAGTTGAAACAGTCGTTTCTCATAATTCATCACTTTTAAATAGAACAATTAAGCAAGTGAATTTTAAAAATAGGTACAATGCTGGAGTTATTGCTATACATAGAAATAATCAGCGCATCAAAAGTCGTGTTGGCGATATCGTATTAAAGACAGGTGACACCTTACTACTTATTGCAGATCAAACCTTTATAGATAGAAACAAACATTCGTCAGATTTTTATGTTATTACGCCTGTGCAACCGCCTGAGAAACTAAAACAAGATATGACTAAAGGCTGGATTGGCCTGGTTGCCCTCTTGCTGATGATTTTAGTTGTCACTATGGGCTGGTTATCAATGCTAGAAGCAATGTTAGTACTTGTTGTCTTATTGGTTGGGTTTAGATTTATTAACCCGACAGAGATAACAAGTTTCATTCAGTTTGATGTCATTCTACTCATTGCCAGCGCCTTTGGTGTTGGTGCAGCGATGACTGAGTCGGGTCTTGCACAATATGTTGCAAGTGGTTTAACGTACTTGTCTACGCCTTTTGGTGTTCTTGGCGTTATCTTTATTATATATTTTGTTACGAATACTTTTACAGAAGTAATTACAAATAGTGCAGCATCAGTGTTAATGTTTCCAATTGCTATAGAGATGGCAAATGCGATTAACGTCGATTATATGGGCTTAGTTGTTACAATTGCCATCGCAGCATCTGCAAGTTTCATGACACCGATTGGTTACCAAACCAACCTAATAGTATACGGGCCAGGTGGTTACAAATTTAGTGATTATCTAAAAGTCGGTACACCATTGTCGTTAATTGTTATGGTAGTTGCTTGTTTTATCATTTATTTTGTATGGTATTAATAGACTTTTAATGAGATGTTTCAATTAAATTACAGCTATGTTACAATACGAAAGAGAATCAACCAAAACTTTAATTTGTGAGGTCCTTTCTTTTGAAACAAATACTTCTAACAGTATTTGTCATACTTCTAACAGGGTGCAGTACAACAGACAAATTATCAAGAACTGAAAATTTGCCACTTGTCACTAAGTCGCACACCACGATTAATCATCTCGTTATTGATTCAGTGGGAGAAGATGCAAATACAGACATAGTTGATCGTGAAGATGTCTTTACCGTCGATGGATTGTCAGATATCGAATTAGAAAATATTCAGATGCCATCTTTGAAGTATGTCAGCGCGCAACTTTATGAGACAGGTGCGAGTATATCATCGATTTGGAATGAAAATTTTATTCCGATGTATACTGAATATAACTACAATTTATTAGAAATTGATGAAGCTGCCGAAATGATAACAGATTTAAACGAACGTTATAGTGAATTAGAAACCGAGATTTCAAAAATATCAATTCCTACAGAACTCGCTGATAAGGAAAGAGAACACCTATCGAAGATGAAAGAAGATCTCTTGCTCGCAATATCGAATCGAACACTTGCTATCTTAGAATTTAAATCAATGATTGCCAACAAAAAAGAAGCGCATAAGGCATTCATGGATGTTCATATTTCAAATAGTGACAGATACATAAAGCATGTCGAAGAAGTTAATAATGAGTTACAAAGTAGTGATGATTCACTTGTCACTTCTAGTGAATAGAGTAAATACCCTAAAAGTCTATCTTAAACTTTTAGGGTATTTTGATACTTATAAAGATGTTTAAAAATATTGTCTACGGGAATATTATATAATGCAAGAAATCATAATGGAGGAATGTTACAATGACTAAAAATATTGCTGTAATTATGACAGACTTAGTAGAAGATATTGAATATACTAGCCCTAAAGAAACAATGGAACAGGAAGGACATAAGGTTGATCTTATCTCTCCAGAGGGTGAAACAGTCGAAGGTAAAAAGGGTGGTCAATTTGAATCAGATCACGCTATTGGAGACGTATCAGCGAGTGATTATGATGCGCTTCTTATCCCAGGCGGATTCTCACCTGATAGTTTAAGAGGGGACAAAGAAGACCGTTTTGGTAAATTTGCAACACATTTCTTAGAAAATGACAAACCCGTATTTGCGATTTGCCATGGTCCACAATTATTAGTAGATACGAATCTATTAAAAGATAGACATGTAACAAGCGTGAAAAATGTAAAAAACGATTTAATTAATGCTGGTGCAAACTGGGACGATAAGGCACTTGAGGTTTGCGGTAATTTAGTAACAAGCCGTACACCTGCTGACTTAGATGAATTCAATGGTGAAATCAAACGTCAATTAGCCCAGTAAGTAAGAAGACTGCAGATGATCTGCAGTCTTTTTCTATGTTATTGAACTGTAACTGTACGTCCGACAGCATTTGGATTGCCAAAGATGTCAAAAACAGCATAGGCAATTGTATATTCACCCGGTGTTTGTGTGTCAACTTCGCCTGATATATAGAGCTGATCGCTAATATCAGTACCATCGACATCAGTGACTCTAACACCACTTTTAGCATCAAATTCTTCGCCTGCTGTAATCGTAAGGTCATCTACACCTTCAAATAGGACTTCAGCATTACTGCTTTCATTGGAATTTTCATTGTCTGATTCACTTGAACCATCACTTGGTGGTACTTGTGGTAAACTATCAGATGGAGCATCGGAAACTGTAATCACACGAACATAGGTGTAATAACCACCATTTGAGTTTTCTACTCTGTAAGATACGTTATACGTACCATTTTGTGAGGTGTTTACATTGTTTTCAGTAACCTCAATTTCCTCAGTCAGGTTACCGTCTGTATTATCGACAGCGTAGACACCTTGTAAAGGATCAAAATCATCACCGTTTTGTACATTAACATTTTCAACATTTTTTATAGCAGGTAAATTACCTGTATGATTATTTATTTCTTCTTCCATGGTCGGCCCAGTATAATCTTCAGGCGTTTCTTCGGATGTATTTTGTTCAGTATCTTGATCTAGGTATGTATTTACTGCTGGAGCAAGTGGTAAAATACCGATCATGAATTTTATAAGACTTTCAGAGTTCATATATTATACCTCCAGAGCTGGTAATAGAATTGTTTTAATTTTATCATAATGATATAGGGACGACCAAGAATAACAAAAAGGAGTTAAATATATGGAATGGATTTTATTAGTTATTGGCTTTTTACTATTAATAAAAGGGGCTGACTTTTTTGTCGATGGCGCCTCTTCTATAGCAGAAAAGCTACATATCTCACCTATGGTAGTTGGTTTAACTATTGTTGCATTTGGTACTAGTGCACCTGAGGCTGTAGTTAGTATCATTGCAGCATTAGAAGGAAATGGAGATATGGTATTAGGAAATATAATTGGAAGTAACATCATCAATATCACACTTTTACTCGGCATCACTGCCTTGGTGTCTACTTTAATTATTGATAGACAGACAAGTACAAGAGAGTTACCTTACTCTTTAATCGCAGCAGGTCTATTATTGATTCTGATGTCGGATGCCATTTTATTTTCTAGTGCCACAAACATTGTCGGTAGAGCAGATGGTATTATTCTACTCGTTGGTATTATACTATTTATTTTTTATATTCTTATTAAGACAAAACGCTCCAAACATTTAAAAGAAGAACGTAGTGCGGATGATAGTCAGAATATGTCTTGGTTAAAAAGCATCGTCTTATTTGTTATTGGTTTAATAGGAATTGTGCTTGGTGGGGAAATGGTTGTATCTAATGCTTCATCTATCGCAATCAGTTTAGGTATGAGTCAAGCTCTCGTTGGTTTAACTATAGTAGCAATTGGTACTTCACTTCCAGAGCTTGTGACATCGATTACTGCAGCACTAAAGGGCGAGGCATCTATGGCAATAGGTAACATTGTCGGAAGTAATATCTTCAATATATTCTTCGTTACTGGACTTACAGCAACGATTGAACCACTAAATGTTAGTGGTGACTTTATCATCGATGGATGGATACTAATAGCAGCAACAGTCTTACTCCTAGTTTTAGCTTTGTGGAGAAAGAAACTTACAAAGATAGAGGGCATAATTTTACTAGTATTCTACTTAGTATATCTCACTTACATTATCTTAAGAGGTTAGTGAATTAAGGAGCTGACTTTGATGCAAAGAGAAATTGCAGAGAAATTTTCAACAGGTAGATTTAAAGAGATTAAATCTTAAAAAGTTAGCATTTATATGAGTTGTTTTAATATAATAACGCCCGAGTGTTAGGCATCTGCCTAACACTCGGGCGATTTATTATATTATTCAAATCCGTTGTGCCATTTAGCTGCAAGGAGTGTGTTATTTAATACCATCGTAATTGTTAATGGGCCCACACCACCTGGAACTGGAGTAATGTAACTTGCAACTTCTTTTGCACTTTCAAAGTCAACATCACCAACAAGCTTATCATCAACGACTGTGTTACCAACGTCGATGACAATCGCTCCTTCTTTAAGGTCTTTACCTGAAATTAATCCTGGTTTACCTACGGCACTTACGACAACGTCGAAGTTTTTAAGTTGTGCGACCATATCTTTGGTACGTGAGTGCATTAAAGTAACCGTTGCGTTTTCATTTGTAAGTAATTTAGCAACTGGTTGTCCAACAATGTGTGAACGACCGACTACTGCTACAGTCTTACCTTCTAATGATCCTGTGTGTTTTAATAATTCCATGATACCAAGTGGCGTACATGGTACGAATGTACGTTGACCAGTATATAGTCTACCAATATTAACAGGACTAAACCCGTCAACATCTTTATGTGGTGCAATTGCTTCAAGTACTTTGTTTTCATCAACCTGTTCAGGTAGGGGTACTTGGACTAAGATACCACTCACACTGTCATCGTTATTTAACTCATCAATTTTTTGTAGTACTTCATCCTCAGAAGTTTCTTCTGGTAGATGTACAATTGCGGATTCCATACCAATTTTTTCAGCCGCTTTATTTTTAGAACGGACATAACTTAATGAAGCACCGTCATTTCCTACGATGACTACCGTAAGATTAGGCACAACACCTTGTGTTTTTAATTTTTCTACTTCTTCTTGCAATCCGGCACGATAATCTTTAGCGATTTCACGTCCGTTTAGTAATTCTGCAGTCATTCTTAAACCCTCCTAAAAAGTTTCTCTATCTTATTATCTCTAAAGTCATAAGAAAAAGCTATGAAAATACTAATTGTTTTATGACAAGAAATTAGTAGAGTGCAAAGATTTAAGATATACTGATGTAAAGTTCATATTAAGAGTCTGTAACAGAATTGAAAGGGGAATCACTATGAACGTTGCAGTAATTGGCAAGGGCGGGAGAGAACACGCCATTGTCAAAATGTTGAGTAAATCCGACAGTGTCGATCAAATTTTTGCGATTCCAGGTAATGCTGGCATGAGAGAAATTTGTGAAGTCATGTACAGAGTATCTGAAGATGACTTTGATGCGATTGCCGGTATTTGCATAGAAAAACAAGTGGATTGGGTCATCATAGGGGATGCTAAACCATTATCATTAGGACTTGCTGATTTTTTAATTGATGAATATGGTTTGACAGTGTTTGGTCCGAGAAAGTCAGAAGCTAGAATGGAAACAAGTAAAAGCTTCACTAAAAACTTGTTAAAAAAATACAATATACCGACTGCGGATTATGAAATATTTACAAGTTATGAAACAGCAAAAGCTCATATAGAATCGAGAGAAACGCCGTTTGTAATAAAAAAGGATGGTCTATCTGAAGGTAAGGGTGTCATGATTGTTAAGGACACTCAAGATGGTTTAGAAGCGTTAGAAATGTTGACTTCTGAAGCTAGCGAGCAATTCGAACCACTTATTATTGAGGAGTATTTAGAAGGTGAAGAATTCTCATTGATGGTATTTGTAAATGAAGACTTTTCACATGCCTTTGAAATTATTGCCCAAGACCATAAAAAAGCTTTCGGTAAGGATAAAGGGCCGAATACTGGAGGTATGGGCGCCTATGCACCAGTCACACATATTAGTGAAACGGTAAGAGAAGAAACTGTCAAAACGATAATCGAACCAACAGTTGATGCTATGGTAAAAGAGGGATTAAGCTATTTCGGAGTATTATATCTGGGTGCCATGATTACCGATGATGGCGTTAAGGTTTTAGAATATAATGCAAGATTTGGAGATCCTGAGGCACAAGTGCTTCTTAATATGATCGAGAGTGATTTTGCATCACTACTTGAGGACTTAAAGGCTAAACGGCCCTTTACAATAAAATGGAAGTCTGGATACACTGTTGGGGTCATGCTTGCAACTGAAGGTTATCCATACGAGTATAAGGAAGGCTTAGCCATTCAGTTTGACGATAGCATTATGGAACGAAGCTATGTTAGTGGTATTGCCCAAACAGAAGAGGGTGACTATATTTCAAAAGGTGGGCGTATCATGCTTGTTACTGGAACAGGGGATACGATTGAAGGTGCTTTCAAGTCTGCCTATGACAGTATTAAAGAAATAAAATTTAATGAGGGTGAGGTCTTTTATCGTACCGATATTGCACATCGTGCATTATTATCAAATTAGGACCTGGTTTTAAGGCATGTTTTCTAGTTAAAGGGAACATGCTTTTTTTCGTGTTAAAAAAAGCACCCCTATAAATTATAGGAATGCTAGGTAAATTCAGTTTCTTTTTACATGAGTATAGAGTACAAAAATGGTATAATGACACATTGTAATCATTATAGCTCATATTTTCTTGCAAAACTTTTTGGATATGTAGATATCAATTATATTATTTTCTGTTAATTAATATATATCCAGTTTTATAGCTTTTAAACACTAATATTGCATTAAATGAAATTTATGTTGATATTTTATATACTGTAAGTCTAGAGGTGACCACATGATAAGTAAATTAAGAAATAGTAGTGAAGTATTAATCAGCTATGTATTAGGTGTATTTTTTATAGTTTTAGGTATTTTTATTTTGTTTAACACTGGAGCACTACGCGGTGAGGAGCAAGAAGTCAATGAGAATAGCATTGAGACAGTCTTCGATTTAATCAATGCCTTCTTCCTCGAAGTGTTAAACATGCTTTCAACAATGATTGGAGGCTTTCCAATCATCGGAGGAATATTAATTATTGGCTTTGGTATTTTTATGTTTAAGGTCGCTTCCTGGATAAGATCAACGACAAAATACGATGTTGTACTGACATTTTTCTACTTAGGATTATCTCTAGGATTATTTATCATTACAACTATATTGATGACAGAAGTATATGGCTCATGGGCCTTTCTATTCTTATTTGCTTTTATTATTCATTTATTATTTAGTATTTTTAATGAGTACTTAAATCCAGCACACCGTAAGGAACATTACATGATTATCTTGTTCTTCTATGGTATTGCATATTTCTTTACACAAAACTCAGTGTATTCAAATATAGAATCGACTATCACGCCAACCGATGTCTTATCTATAAATGTATTCTTCGCCTTAGTTTGGGTGTCATCTTATATGGCCTTATGGGTCGGAGTGTTTTTATTGAAGTCCACGAATATATTAAAAAAACCTGGTATAGAAAAAGAAGACCAGCTATCACGCTTAAATAAAAATCGTAAATCGCTTAACACGTCTAAAGTCGATAAGTACTTAGGCTTCTCTCGGGAATTATATGATTTTAGAAATCGACTACTCGATAAATTGAAACAATTCTTTGAAACAGATCTACCTTCATGGTTTAAGGTGTCTTACTTAGAATTGCTTCTTGGTTTCGTGTCCTTATTCTTTATTTTCTTAGAGTTCAACAATCGTAACGGTGTTTTTGTTGAAGGGTATTTCAAACTAAGTGATATGCAGACAATTTACGAATGGGTAAATCTCTTAATCTCACTTGTTTTGATTGTGCTATATATCTACTTTACGGTCATGGTTATACTGAGAAATTCTCACTACCATAGACAGATGATCACCATCTTCATACTTTGGTTAAATGTGACAGTCAGTCTCTACATTACACTCTTTAAAGACGTAGAACTTTCACTCTTTATTTTACCGTTCAATGTATTCTTAGTATTGATTCTGACACCGTTGTTGATAATTAGTATTTTCAAAGAATTTCAGGGAGGTCGAAGTGATGCACGAGATAAGGAAGCATAAATACTCAGGTCGTATAGACACGAAAGACTTAAATGAGCGTATTCACCAACAAATTCAGGATTTTAATGGTCAAACTAAGGCGCCCGTCATTATTGGTTTTAGTTCTGAAGAAGGTATAAAAAGAAACAAAGGGCGCCTGGGTGCAAAAGAAGCACCGTTTAAAGTGAGAGAAAAATTATCATCATATGCTTATAACGATACACTCTATGATGCAGGTACAATTATCGGGGATGAAGATTTAGAAGCCTCTCAAAAATCTCTTGCTGAGAAATTAGCTGAGATATACGAGGTGAGTAGTATTCCTATTATCATTGGTGGTGGACATGAAACCTTGTACGGACACTATCTCGGTATAAGGCAGACATTTGATGGGAAACTTGCCATCTTAAATTTCGATGCCCATTTTGATTTACGAGATGAAAGACCATCGTCTGGGACTATGTTTCATCAAATACTAACTGCTGATAAAGATGTGGATTATTATGTATTAGGGCTTCAGAAACAAGGAAACACAAAAACTTTATATGATGCTGCTGACCGCTTTAATGTTAACTACTATTCTATTGATGAGGTCAGAGAAACGGCGGCAGCTGATACTGTATTTAAACAACTTCGAGATTACGATGCAGTGATCATGACCTTATGTATGGATTCAGTAGAAGCGGCAACTGCACCAGGTGTAAGTGCAATAACGCCAAATGGTTATACAGCGCTTGAAATTCATAATTTAATAGCAAAATTTTCAAGATTAGACAACTTGAAAAGCTTTGATATATCTGAGGTTTCTCCACCACTAGATGAAAATGATCGAACGAGTGCACTCGCGGCAAGTATTATTTATAAATTTTTGTCTGTGAATCCGTTCAATTAAGTTCAAACTTTTATAAATTGGGTATAGTACTTAATAGAACTTTTAAAGGAGAAGATAAGTATGTCTACGATGTTAACTAAAGAAGAAATAAATAATCGTGCAGAAGAAGCAAGAGAATTAGTTAGATCTAAGGCTAGATATTCTGCACTTGCTGCTGCTTTACCGATACCATTACTTGATGTGGGTACGGACATGAAGATGATGAATGAAATCAATGATAATATTGAAGAAATTTTTGGTATAGAACATGAAGATATCACAAAATATACAGACGATATGAAGACACGTGCAGCTGTTATGGCTTCGAGTGTAGTCGGTGAATTTGTCGCAAGGAAATCCATCGGTTTTGCTGTGAATAAAATCAGCAAGAAACAACGAAAATCCAACGGCCAGTTTGGTATCATTCCAATTGCTACACAAGGAACGACTGCTTTAATTTCTTATTTCCTAATGAAAAAACTCGGTGATGATCACATTGAGAAATGCGTTTCGTATTTAAATGCACAAATTGTTGATGGTTCAATGCAAGAATCTTAAAAATATTGTAAAATGAATGTAATCAACAGATAAAATATCACCTAAAGGAGAAAAGTCAATGGAGAGCAGGTCTTTTTTAATTATAGATGAAACAGGTATTCATGCACGTCCAGCTACAATCCTAGTACAGACAGCTACTAAATTTGAGTCGGACATCGAACTAGAATACAACAGTAAGAAAGTTAATTTAAAATCAATTATGGGTGTCATGTCATTAGGAGTAGGTAAAGGTGCAGAAGTGACTATCTACACTGATGGCAAAGATGAAGAAGAAGCAATCGAAGCAATTTCAGAAACTTTATCAAGTGAAGGACTGACTGAATAATGCCCGAAATTATTACAGGGAATCAATTGAGTGAAGGAATCGGCTTTGGAAGCATAATTATTTCAAATGAAGTTGATGTAGAAATTACTAGAGAGATAATCGCAAGTAATCAGATTGAAACTGAAATAAAAGCATACAAAGATAGTGTTCAAAAAGCTCATGTCCAGCTAAGAAAGTTGAGAGAGAATGTAGGAGAAAATCTCGACGAAGATAGTGCTGCCATTTTTGATGCGCACATTATGATGCTGGATGATCCAGGATTCAATGAACAAATAATCGAACATATCAAAGCACAGAATAATGCTGAAAGTGCAATTGAGTCAGCAGGAAAAGTATATGTCGAGAAATTTGAAACACTTGAATCAGAATATATGCGTGCTAGGGCACTTGATGTTAAAGATATTTGTCTAAGACTAATTAATAACATTCGTGGTGTTGAAGTAACTGATTTGACGCATATGACAGAACCTGTAGTAATCATCGCTGAAGAGCTAACACCTTCAGCTTCCGCTCAACTAGATAGCAAATATGTAAATGGTATCGTAACTGCAAAAGGCGGTATGACGAGTCATGCAGCAATTATTGCTAGAAGTCTAAATATCCCGCTCGTTTCAGGGATTGAAGATATAGTAGAGAAGGTCAATGAAGGTGACGACATTATTGTAGACGGCTTCAGTGGAGATGTTGTTATCTCTCCGACAGAAGTTGAGTTCGCTGCCTACAGTGAAAAGCAAAAAGCTGAAGAGAAGAAGAATGAAGAATTACAAAAATTAATTGGTAAAGAAACAGCAACATTAGATGGTATTAAAGTGAATCTGTTTGCCAATATTAAGGGACCGGAGGATGTCGTTGATGTAAAAAACAACGATGCTGAAGGTGTCGGTCTTTATCGTACAGAATTCTTGTATATGAACCGTATGAACCTACCCACTGAAGAAGAACAATACACTGCTTATAAGACGGTTTTAGAAGCTGCGGAAGATAAGCCAGTTATCATAAGAACACTAGACATCGGTGGAGACAAGGAGCTAGCCTACTTAAATCTACCCAAAGAAGCAAATCCATTTTTAGGTGAGCGTTCTATTCGCTTCCTGTTAAAAAATGAAGATATTTTTAGAACACAGCTACGTGCTTTAGTGCGCGCCAGTGTTCATGGTGATTTAAAAGTTATGTTTCCTATGATTACAACTTTAGACGAATTTAATCGTGCAAAGGCCTTGCTGATTGAAGAGAAAGAACGATTTGAGAAGGAAACAGGTGAAACACTAGAGTCAATATCTACTGGGATCATGGTCGAAACACCTTCTGCTGCTATGATAAGTGACCAACTTGCAAAATATGTTGATTTCTTTAGCATTGGATCCAATGATTTGATTCAATACACAATGGCAGCCGATCGACTCAATCATCAAGTGAGTGATTTGTATCAACCCTATCACCCAAGTGTTTTAGGCTTAATTAAAAAAGTAATTGATAGTGGCCAGAAGTATGACAAATGGGTTGGTCTTTGTGGTGAAATGGCATCAGACTATAAGTCCATAGCATTATTAATTGGGTTCGGTATTGATGAATTATCCGTTCCTTCAAAAAAAATATTATCGATTCGTGAGTATATTTCAGGTATTAAAAAGACCGACATGGAGCATTTAGCAGAACGTGTATTACACGTAGATAGTGGTGAAGATGTACTTTATTTAATCGAAGAATATACAAACTTAACTTAAAATTAAATATTGTATTGTAAACTGGACATGCAGAGGAGACTGCATGTCTTTTTTAAAACATAAAAATTTATACAACGAGGTGCGATATGCAAGAACGAAATAGAAAACCAATCGCTTTATTTCTTTCAATGCCAATATTGGCATGGGCACTTTATGACTTTGCCAATACTATTTTTTCAGCGAATATCGTGACGCTTTTCTTCCCGCAATACATTACAGAAATCGTTGGGACTAATGCACGATTAGAACAGATATCTTCTACGGTTATTGCTTATGCAAATGCAGCATCTGCAATTCTCTTAATCATCTTCTCGCCACTTTTTGGTGTACTAATGGACCGAACAAACAGAAGACAAAAATATGTTGTTTTATTTACTATTCTTACAGTAGTCGCTTCGATTCTGATGGGGCTCTTTGGTGGTATGAATAGTGGCACAATATTTGGCATACCAAATGGCCTATTCTTAACCATCTTATTCTTTGTTTTTGCTAAGTTTACATATGGGTCAGGTAATGTATTTTACGATGGTATGTTGTCATCCTTAGGGAGTAAAAAAGAAGTACCATTAATTTCTGGTTTTGGTGTTGCCCTAGGTTATCTAGGAACACTTGTAGGTATTTTCTCCGTCTTAATCATCGTTGGTGATGCACCGATTCATAATGCATTTTGGCTAAGCGGAATCTTATTCTTGCTGTTCTCACTGCCATTGTTCTTTGTGAATAAGGACCGTGTTAAAAAGCAACCTAAAACAAAAGCGTCGTTTTTAACAGGTTATAAAGAAATCTATCAATCATTTAAAGAAGCAAAAAAACATCCATCTATTTTCTTTTTCATGATTGCTTACTTCTTTATAAATGATGCATTGGCTACAGCAATTGCTATGATGCAGCCTTATGCAACGACTGTTGTCGGTTTTGAATCATCAGCTTTCTTAGTTGTATTCATGGTTGCGACGCTATTTTCTATTATCGGCGCCTTAGTATTCGGCTTTATAAATCAAAAGTACGGCTCAAAACCAACCTTTAGTATTATTAGTATAATTTTAGCGACAGCCATTTTAATTGCAGCGTTGCCTTTGCCGATGTGGACTTTTTGGATCGCTGCCAGCATGTTTGGTATCGCCATGGGTTCTGTCTGGGTTGTTTCTAGAACGGTTATTATAGAATTAGCGCCAAATGGACATGAAGGTCAATTCTTTGGACTTTTCGCTTTTAGTGCCAAGATGAGTGCTATCGTTGGACCATTTATTTACGGTAGTATCACTTTAGTACTAAGTGATTTCGGGACCATTGCATCAAGAATTGCAATAACGAGTCTATTACTCATGGTACTAATTGGACTTTATTTCCATAGTAAAGTAAAATTACCCACTCCTAAAATATAGCTGAAGTTAAATGTTAATAATTTCACAAATATGTCAATGTTTCTTCTCGCTTACCATTTAAGTTAATAGGGAAAAGCGTTTATAATGGAGAGTACGAATACGGGGTGAAAATTATGGATGATGTTTTAATTGGACGCTTACTCACAGGAATGACGTTGAGTTTTCATATTATATTTGCCACCATTGGTGTAGGTGTACCAATTGTATTTATGGTTCTCGAATTTTTGGGAATTAGAAAGCAAGACGCACATTATTTAACCATGTCAAGAAGAATTGCCAAAGGATATACAGTAACTGTAGCCGTGGGTGTTGTGACAGGTACGATTATTGGCTTGCAACTGTCATTAATTTGGCCTGATTTTATGAGACTTGGTGGACAGATTATCGCACTGCCATTATTTATGGAAACATTTGCCTTTTTCTTTGAAGCAATATTTTTAGGCATATACTTATACACATGGGATCGTTTTAAAAATCAGTGGTACCATTGGCTATTAACTATACCAATCGTGCTAGGGTCAAGTTTATCTGCAGTGTTTATAACGACAGTGAACTCATTTATGAATACACCTGCCGGTTTTGATTTTGTCGATGGGGAATTTCTAAATATTGATCCACTTGCTGCCATGTTTAACCCATCAACATGGGTAAGAGTATTCCACGTTGTAGTGACAGCATATATGACAATTGCTTTCTTACTCGCAACAATTAGTGCAGTTAAATTACTAAAAGCGAAATTTACAGAGGATAAAACCTATCATAAAAAAGGTCTAAAAGTCATGATGTCAATCGGTGTTGTGATGGCTTTACTAACTATGCTTGCAGGAGATTTATCTGCTAAATTCTTACACGAAGAACAACCAGAAAAACTAGCAGCTTTTGAATGGCATTTTGAAACAGAGGAAAGAGCAGACTTAGTATTATTCGGTATTCTGGATGAAGAGACCCAAGAGGTAAAATATGAGCTAAGAATTCCATGGGCGCTTAGCTTCTTAGCAGGTAACTCTTTTGATACTGAAGTCACAGGTTTAAACGATATACCAGAAGATGAACACCCACCTCTAATCATTCACTACTTCTTTGACTTAATGGTGTTCTTTGGAATGTACGGACTTGGCGTTGCGATCGTTTACTTCCTAGTAAAATGGACGAAACGATGGACTAAAATTAATGAGCACCACCCGCTCTTACTCTACCTCTACGCTTTAACTGGACCACTTAGTTTCTTAGCGATTGAAGCAGGCTGGTTCCTAGCGGAAATGGGACGTCAGCCATGGATTGTTAGAGGATATATGAGAGTATCAGACGCGGTGACACAAGCAGACGGTCTCGGTATTACACTTATTGCATTCGCAGTGCTGTATGTCATCTTAGGTATTACGTCAATCTATGTACTAATTAAGATGTTTAAAGATAAGTCCGCTGAAGAAGAGAAGCTAAATTGGTACGGTGAAACTGGCATCGAGTCTGAAGATGTGACGGGAGGTCGTTTACCATGATGAGTTTAGATTATGAAATTATTGGTATTACGGTGCTCTGGAGCTTTTTATATTTATATGTGATCATTGCTTCCATAGATTTTGGTGCGGGGTTCTTTAACTTTTATTCTAAACTAACTGGTGATGACAATATCATTAGCCCGATAATCTCAAGATATTTGAACCCAGTGTGGGAAACAACCAACGTTTTCTTCGTCTTCTTCTTCGTTGGAATCGTCGGTTTTTACCCTGATACTGCTTATTATTTAGGAACTTCCTTATTAATACCAGGGTCTCTTGCACTCATACTGTTATCTATCAGGGGGGCATACTACGCCTTTAACTCTTATAATACTAAGAGTAAGCTGAGTTGGGATGCATTATATGGTCTAACAGGACTTTTAATTCCTGCCTCGCTATCCATTGCACTTGTAATTTCAGAGGGTGGCTATATTGAAGAAACTGCTGAAGGTCTCACGTTAAATGTAGAAGAACTTCTATTTTCAACTTATGGTTGGTCAGTTGTTTTCTTAGCGATTATTTCAGTATTATATATTTCAAGTGGTTTCCTAACATTCTATGCCAACAAGGCAGAAGACGAAAAGGCAAGTGAGCTTACAAGAACTTGGTTCTTAATTTGGAGTTTACCTACCTTGGTCATCACACAGTTTGTTTTCCTAGGTTTAAGAGACCACAACCAGGTACACTTTGAAAATGCTCAGAACTATTGGTATCTATTTGGTCTAAGTTTACTTTCTATGATCCTAGCAGTGTTCTTAGTATGGAGACGTCGTAATTACGGCACAGCGTTTATTTTAATTATGCTGCAATTTGCCTTTGCATTTTTCGGTTATGGCATAAGTAAGTTACCTTATCTCCTTTATCCTTACATTAATATAAATGATGCAGTAGTGAATGAAAACATGGCATTTGCATTGACAATCGTCTTTGTTTTAGGTTTACTAATATTGATTCCTTCACTTGTTCTCTTAGCGAGATTATTCTTGTTCGATAAAGACTACGTTAAAGGAAATAAAAAATACTAGTAAATAGAGTAGGTTGAAAGCATGAAAAAAGAAATTGCGGTAATTGGTCTAGGAAGATTTGGCGGAAGTATTGTTATGGAACTTCACGATATGGATGTTGATGTATTAGTAATTGACTCAGACGAGAATAGGGTCAATGAGTATCAAGAATTCTCTACTGAAGGTATTATCGGAGATTCAACAGATGAGGCAATGCTAAAAAATATTGGTATTGATAATTATGATAATGTCATTGTAGCAATTGGTGATAATATCCAGGCTAGTATTTTAACGACTTTAATTTTAAAAGACTTGGGTGTAAAGAAAGTAACATCTAAAGCACAAACTGCCCATCACGGTAGAGTGTTAGAAAAAATTGGTGCCGACTCCGTGATTCATCCAGAGAGAGACATGGGTAGACGTGTTGCTCATAGGTTGGTCTCATCATCTGTTGTAGAGTACCTAGAAGTCTCTCATAACCATTCAATAATTGAATTTAGTGCAAATCAAAAATTTGAAAACAAACAAATTTTGGATTTAACATTAAGAGAGAAGTTTGGGATTTCAATCATTGCAATAAAGAGAGACCACGACATTATCGTCAGCCCCGATGCAAATACAACGATACTAGATGGTGACATATTAATATTAATCGGTACAGATGAACAATTAGGTCTATTTGAAGATAAGATGGATCGGTTGAAATAAACAAAAACCTGCGAATATTATTCGCAGGTTTTTTACTATTTATCGTCATTTACACGCATAATGATTGGTAAAATCATTGGACGACGTTTCGTTTTGTTGTATAAGAAGCCACTTAATTCTTCAATGATTAGTTGTTTGACATTATACCATTCCACATTGTCTTTGGTACTAAGTAATTTATTGACTTCATCTTTAATTTTCTTCTCTGCACTTCTAATTAAACCATAAGACTCTCTCATATATACAAATCCACGTGAGATGATGTCTGGTCCACTTAATAATTCGCCGGTAGAGAAGTCAATTGTTAAGACAACAACAGCCAGGCCTTCTTCGGAAAGTGATTTACGGTCACGTAAGACGATGTTTCCAATATCTCCGATACCATTTCCATCGACGAAAACAGTACCTGCCTGAACACGGTGAGAAAATCTTGCGCTATCTTTAGTGAGTGCGAGTACATCTCCGATTTCAAAGACGAAGATGTTATCTTCTTTAACTCCAGTTGAAATAGCAAGTTGTCTGTGGAGATCCAACATTCGGTATTCACCGTGGATTGGCATAAAGAACTTCGGCTGCATTAGACGCAACATTAATTTCTGTTCTTCTTGTGACCCATGGCCTGATGTATGAATGTTAGAAAGTTTTCCGTGAATAACATCAGCACCAGCCTTATAAAGTGCATTAATTGTTCTATTCACACTTAAGGTATTACCTGGTATTGGTGAAGAACTAAATACTACCGTATCTTCTGGAATAATACTGATCTGTCTATGTGTGCCGTTAGCAATTCGTGATAGGGCAGCCATTGGTTCACCTTGTGAACCCGTACACAGAATCATCACCTTATGCTTATCAATCTTATTAATCATTTTTGCTTCTATAAAAGTTTCAGGTGGTGCAGTGATATAACCGAGTTCTTGACCGATTTTGATGTTATTTTCCATGCTACGACCAAAGACGCAAATTTTACGGTCAAATTTCACAGCTGCTTCTATAGCTTGTTGTACACGGTAAATATTTGATGCGAAGGTCGCGAAAATGATACGCCCCTTACATTTTCTGAAGATGTCTTCGACGTTCTGACCTACTTCCTTTTCACTAATGGTGAAGTTAGGCACTGTTGCGTTGGTAGAATCGGAAAGTAAGCATAGTACCCCTTCTTCACCTAACTGTGCCATCTTAGATAAGTTGGCAGGTTCACCAACAGGAGTAAAGTCAAATTTGAAATCACCTGTGTGCACAATGTTACCTTCAGGTGTACGGATAATAACACCGTAAGCCTCTGGTATAGAGTGTGTCGTTAAATAAAATTCAACATCCATATGTTTAAACTTAAGTACACTGTCTTCATCAATAGGAATAAGCTCTGTACGACTTAGTAAGTTATGTTCTTCCAATTTATTTCTGATTAAGCCTAAAGCGAGTGGGCCTGAGTAGATGGGTACTGAAATTTGGCGCAGTAGGAAAGGAATGCCACCGATGTGGTCTTCGTGACCGTGCGTTACGATTAATGCGCTAATTTTGTGTTCGTTCTCTTTTAAGTAAGTGTAATCAGGAATGACATAGTCTACGCCAAGTTCGTCATCTGTAGGGAACTTAACACCCGCATCGATGATGATAATTTCATCTTTGTATTCGATACAGTAAGTATTCTTCCCGATTTCTCCGAGTCCCCCGAGAGAAAATACACCAACTTCATTTGTTTCTAATGACATTAGTCGATAGACTCTACTTTGAAGTCTTCATTATTGTTTTTTTCATATTCCAGATGCGCGGGACTAAGTGCCTGGACAAATTCTATGTTACTGTTAGTGTCTTTAAGTGACTTTCTAACTTGTTCTTCTGTTTCAGCTTCGACATATAAGATCTGAGTATCTTCTCTAATGATACGCGTATCTTTGTCTTCTTGATATAATACTTTAAATACTGTCATAAATGATGACTCCTTTATAAATTAGATAATTGTATATTTTATGTCGTCTACACAATAAAAATATGTGCCTTTTTATATGTTTTAAGGCACATTATTTCAGGGTTTATTTACCCTTCATATATTCATTGCGCAATAAACCTTTCCTGCCTAGGATGCCCTTCAACTTTTTCTTAAGCTTACCGAGTAACTTTTTCAGCATACGATCACACCCTTATATACTTAATTTCATTTTACCTTATAGACCGAGTACTTGCAAAGACTTTATAATGGACTCAAAAGGAGGATGAAAGATGAAGGCAGAACAGATTATGATAGGGGTAGAAAGGCAACAAGAACGTACAGATAAGGTTTTTACTGGTGTGGAGTTTAACGTAAGGGGCAACACTATTGTAATGAACTATGTATACGATCAAGATCAAAATACAGAGCAGGGAAGTGGTGGTGACCTCATCATCCCGCATGATAGTGATCCGGTCTTTATGAACGAAGATGAAATGAATGAACTTCTAGATAAATTAAAAGATAAAAATATTTATTATACGATTAGAAAAGATGAATTTATATAATTGGCCAAAATTTAACCGTCCGTTTTCCCTAAGGGAAATTAACGGACGGTTTTAAATTAAGTACTTTGTTATTCGAGTGGTTGAGCACCATTTTTCGCTTCAAACGGTGCATCATCGTCTATGTGGTCATAGAACATAACGCCATTTAGATGATCAAGTTCGTGTTGGAGAACGACTGCTAAAAAGCCTTTTGCTTTAATCTCAATCTTTTCACCTTCAATAGTTTGTGCTTCTACTCTTATGCGTTTTTTTCGTTGCACAATGCCTTCAATTTCCTCATCAACACTCAAGCAACCTTCACCATTTGGTAGAAAAGTTTCTGTAACTGAATGGCTTTTTACTTTTGGATTGATTAGCATATAATCATATTCCGGTTTACCATCTTCACCCTCAACATAAATTGCCAACATTCTCTTATTTAAACCGATTTGAGGTGCTGCAAGACCAACACCAGGTCTGAGTGAATATTTTTCACTCATCTCAGGATCTTGTGAGTTAACCAGGTACTCTCTCATACTTTTTAACTCGGCAATTGTTTCATCATCTATGATTTCAATCGGTTCTGTTTTAGTGCGGAGTATCGGCGCTCCGTCTTTTACAATGTCTGCCATTGTCAGCATGATATAACCTCCTCAATTCAAACACTTGTTTATTATACAATATATTTAAGTTAAAATGATATTGTCAGATTTAATATATTTTAAATGATACTAACTTTGGAGGTATATAGTCAGTGAAAAAATTCAGTATATTACTATTAGGCGCTTTGCTATTTTTATCGGCATGTAGCAACGCGAAATCAGAATTAAATGATTTCTACGATGATTTTACTCAGAGTTTAACTGAAGAAAAAGACTTGGCAGATATTAACGAGGAATATAATACGCTTGAAAGTGAAAAGTCAGAGCTTCAAGAACAATTAAATGATGCAAACTTAGAAGAAATTAATAATATTAGTCCAGACTTGATTGAGAACACTGAACAACGTCTCGAATTATTAGATGAGGAATCAGAGATGATGACAAGTGCTAAAGAGGCTTTTGAAGAGGCAAAAACATCTGTAGAAGAAATATCTGATGAATCATATAAACAAGAAGCAGAATCACTTGTTCAGTCTATGGCGGCACGTTTTGAAGCTCATGAAACGCTAAATAATACATACAAAGAAGCTTTAGCTAGCGAGATGGAATTATTTGAATACCTTGGTGAAGAAGAAGTGACACAAGATGTGATCGATGAACACCTAAATCAGATTGCAGAGTACAGCGAACCGATTAACGAAGCATCGTCTACATTTACGGAGGAAACAGAGAAAGTAAATCAGATTAAAACAGAAATTGAGCAAATTTTAGAAGCGCAATAAGGCTAATTCCAGAGTGTTACTATAACAGATTTAACTGTTACATTATTACAACCCTTGATATATAAGACCTGTATCATTCTGTTATAGTTATATAAGTTTTACTGTTATAACAGCCTTATGTTAGAATGAAATTAATTAATCATATCAAGAAGGGATTGTGAACACACATGGCAGCAAATGAAAAGTTTAACCCGGTGGATGTTCTATCAGATATTGAAGCTAAATTTGAAACATTTCAAGTTCTGAATGAAAAAGGGGAAGTCGTTAACGAAGATTTAGTTCCAGATTTATCTGACGATCAACTCGTTGAGCTAATGACTAGAATGGTTTGGACGCGTGTATTGGATGCACGTTCTACTGCTTTAAACCGCCAAGGTCGCCTTGGATTCTTCGCACCAACAGCTGGTCAAGAAGCATCACAAATTGCAAGTCAGTACGCATTATCTGAAGGGGATTATATATTACCAGGCTATCGTGACGTGCCACAGTTAATCTGGCATGGATTACCGTTGACAAAAGCTTTCTTGTTCTCACGTGGACACTATAAAGGTAACCAGTTCCCTGAAGGCGTGAACGCCTTAAGCCCACAGATTATTATCGGTGCTCAGTTTGTGCAAACGACAGGTGTTGCACTTGGCCTTAAAAAACGTGGTAAAGAAAATGTAGCGATTACTTACACTGGTGACGGTGGTTCTTCACAAGGTGATTTCTACGAAGGTATCAACTTTGCAGGTGCCTATAATGTACCAGCAATATTCGTAATACAAAATAATAATTATGCGATTTCTACACCAAGAGAATTACAGTCTAAAGCAAAAACACTTGCTCAAAAATCAGTAGCAGCAGGTATCCCTGGAGTCTTAGTAGACGGTATGGATGCGCTTGCAGTCTATTCAGTGGTTAAGGAAGCACGTGACCGAGCGGTTAACGGTGAAGGCCCGACATTAATTGAAATGTTAACTTACCGTTATGGTCCACATACTATGGCTGGTGATGATCCAACTAAATATAGAACTTCTGACGAAGATTCTGAATGGGAGAAGAAAGACCCATTAGTAAGATTCCGTACCTATCTTGAAGGTAAAGATTTATGGACTAAAGAAAAAGAAGACGAAGTTATCGAACGTGCGAAAGAAGAAATTAAAGCTGCTATTAAAGAAGCAGACGCAACAGAAAAACAAACTGTTACAGGATTAATGGAATTAATGTACGATGAAATGCCATCTAACCTAAGTGAACAGTACGAGTACTACAAAGGGAAGGAGTCAAAATAATATGGCACAAATGACAATGATTCAAGCGATCACTAATGCTATGGCAACAGAGTTAAAAAACGATGAAAATGTTTTGGTTTTCGGTGAGGACATTGGTGTTAACGGTGGTGTATTCCGAGCTACAGAAGGCTTACAAAAAGAGTTCGGAGAAGATAGAGTATTTGACACACCATTAGCAGAGAGTGCAATCGTGTCACTCGGTCTTGGTTTGACTCTAGAAAACTATCGTCCAGTCATTGAAATTCAATTCTTCGGATTCCTATTCGAAGCAATGGATGGTATTGCTGGTCAAATTGCACGTCACAGAATTCGTTCTGGTGCATCAAAAACAACACCTATCGTAGTACGTGCACCATTTGGTGGCGGTGTTAACACACCTGAATTACACGCTGACTCACTAGAAGGTTTAATGGCACAAACACCAGGATTAAAAGTTGTTATTCCATCTAATCCAATTGACGCAAAAGGGCTTTTAATTTCAGCTATTCGCTCAGAAGATCCAGTCATCTTTTTAGAGCACATGAAACTTTATCGTTCATTCCGTGAAGAAGTACCTGATGAGGAGTATGAAGTTGAAATTGGTAAGGCGAGCGTAAAACGTGAAGGTGAAGACGTAACATTAATCGCCTACGGTGCAATGGTTCAAGAAGCAATTAAGGCAGCGGACGAACTTGCTGAGGAAAATATCAGTGCTGAGGTAATTGATTTACGTACGGTTTCTCCTGTTGACTATGAAACTTTAGTTGAATCAGTGAAGAAAACAAACCGTGCTGTAATGATCCAAGAAGCACAACGTCAAGCTGGTGTTGCAGCAAATGTTGTCTCTGAGTTATCAGAGCGTGCGATATTACACTTAGAATCACCAATCCTACGTGTGACAGCACCGGATACGGTATATCCATTTACTCAGGCAGAAAGTGTATGGCTTCCAAATAAAGATCTTATTATCGAACGTGCAAAAGAAGTTCTAGATTTCTAAACTCTATTAAACAGGAGGAATTACTATGGCATATGAATTTAAATTGCCGGATATCGGTGAAGGTATTCACGAAGGCGAAATTGCTAAGTGGTTAGTAGCTGAAGGCGATTCAATTAGTGAAGATGATGTATTAGCTGAAATACAAAATGATAAAGCTGTGGTTGAAATCCCATCTCCTGTAGATGGCACAATTTCAAAAATCCATGTTGCTGAAGGTGAAGTAACGACTGTTGGTACAACTATTGTAACCATTGATGACGGTTCAGAAGACAGTGGAGATGCTTCTGATGAAAGCGAATCTTCTAAAGAAGAAACTAAAGAGAGTACAGAAGTCACTGACGATGCAAACAAACCTGCTGATGAAGACAAGGTAACAGAAGAATCACCGAACGAAGTAGAAACTCAGACAGCTTCAAAAGCTAGTTCAGACAAAGATGATACCGTTGTTATTGCTATGCCTGCTGTAAGAAAATTTGCACGTGAACAAGGTGTGAATATCAAGGAAGTTTCAGGTAGTGGTAAAAATGGCCGTATCTTAAAAGAAGACATTGAGAATTTCGGTAGTGAAGAAAGTACTGCTGTTGACCAAGCTTCTGAAACTAAAGAAGAGAGCAAGGTTTCAGCTCCAGTTCAAAATACTGGTGATTTAGAGTCTAGAGAGAAAATGTCAGGAATGAGAAAAGCGATTGCTAAAGCAATGGTGAATTCTAAGCAAACTTCTCCACATGTGACGCACATTGATGAAGTTGTAGTGGATGACTTATGGGCACACCGTAAGAAATTCAAAGAGATCGCAGCTGAACAAAATGTTAAATTAACGTTCTTACCATATGTGGTTAAAGCACTCGTTTCTGCACTTAAAAAATACCCAGTACTTAATACTTCTATTGACAATGAAACATTTGAAGTCATTCAGAAATATTACTATAATGTAGGTATTGCAGCAGATACTGAAAGAGGATTAGTTGTGCCAGTTGTTAAAGATGCAGATAAGTTATCTATGTTTGAGATTTCAGATGAAATCAACGACTTAGCAACAAAAGCACGTGACGGTAAACTGACGTCTGAAGAAATGAAAGGCGGTTCAGTTACTATTTCCAATCTTGGTTCTGCGGGTGGTAAATGGTTCACACCTGTCATCAACCAGCCTGAAGTTGCGATTTTAGGTATCGGACGTATTGAAGAGCAAGCAATTGTTAAAGATGGTGAAGTTGTACCAGCGCGTGTACTTGCCTTATCGTTAAGTTACGACCATAGACAAATTGACGGGGCAACTGCTCAAAATGCATTGAATCACATTAAGCGCCTGCTTAATAATCCGGATTTATTACTTATGGAGGGATAGTAAAATGGTAGTTGGAGATTTTCCTATTGAAACAGACACAATTGTAATCGGTGGCGGACCAGGTGGGTATGTCGCTGCAATTAGAGCAGCACAGCTTGGCCAAAACGTAACATTAGTAGAAAAAAATAAAGTAGGTGGTGTTTGTTTAAACGTTGGATGTATTCCATCTAAAGCAATGATTTCATCAGCACACCGTTACCACGAAACACAACATTCAGAAGATATGGGTGTCATTACAGAAGGTGTAAAATTAGATTTCTCTAAAGTGCAATCATTCAAGGAAAGCGTAGTTAACAAACTTGTTGGTGGCGTTGAAATGTTACTTAAAGGTAATAAGGTAAACGTTGTTAATGGGGAAGCTTACTTTGTAGACAGCAATAAACTTAAAGTAATGGATGAAAAACAATCTCAAACTTACGAATTTAAAAATGCTATCATTGCAACAGGATCACGTCCAATTGAAATCCCTGGATTCAAATTTGGTGGAAGAGTATTAGATTCTACAGGTGCATTAGCACTTGAAGAAGCACCAGAGAAACTTATCGTTATCGGTGGCGGTTACATCGGTACTGAGTTAGGTTCGGCTTATGCGAACTTCGGTACAGAGGTAACAATCCTTGAAGGTACTGCAGATATTCTTGGTGGCTTTGAAAAACAAATGACACAGTTAGTTAAGAAAAATCTTAAATCTAAAAATGCGACTATCGTTACTAAAGCCATGGCTAAATCAGCAGAAGAAACTGACAATGGCGTTAAAGTAACATATGAAGCTAAAGATGAAACTCATGAAGTTGAAGCCGACTACGTATTAGTTACAGTAGGACGTCGTCCGAATACAGATGAAATTGGTCTTGAAGAACTTGGAATAAAGATGACTGATCGTGGAATCATTGAGGTAGATGAGCAATCACGTACAAGTATTCCAAACATCTACGCAATTGGTGATATCGTTGATGGATTACCACTTGCACACAAAGCAAGCTATGAAGGTAAAGTTGCTGCAGAAGCGATTGCTGGAGAAAAATCAGCAGTGGACTATATTGCGATGCCAGCTGTATGCTTTACAGAACCTGAATTAGCAACTGTTGGACTTAACGAATCACAAGCTAAAGACAAAGGCTTCGAAGTCTCTACAGGTAAATTCCCGTTCCAAGCAAACGGTCGTGCTTTAGGACTTAACAAAACAGACGGTTTCGTTAAAGTTGTTGCCCGTAAAGAAGACGGTTTAGTACTTGGTGCACAAGTTGCAGGAAACGGTGCTTCAGATATCATTTCTGAACTTGGTTTAGCAGTTGAAACAGGAATGACACTGGAAGATATTGCATTGACAATTCATGCTCACCCAACACTAGGTGAAGTACCTATGGAAGCAGCTGAAGTTGCACTAGGTCGTCCAGTTCACTCTATGTAATATATAAACATTAAAGATCAGGGTATTTACTCTGATCTTTATTTTTTTAGGAGAGGTTAGATGGAAAATAAAGAATACACATATCCCTTAGACTATGATTGGTCGACTGAAGAAATTCTTCACGTTATGTCTTTCTACCAGGCTGTTGAGATTGCTTATACAGAAGGTGTTCTTGCTGGTAAATTTCAAGAAGCCTATGATGATTTCAAAGAAATTGTACCGTCGAAAGCTGAAGAGAAAACACTATTTAAAGATTTTGAAAAAGCGAGTGGCATGGTGCCATTTAAAATTATTAAACAGCTAAAAGATAGTGAGCCTAAAGACATTTTAAAACCATAAAAATTTGATTGTCATATCTATACCTTCTCGCATATAATGAATTGTACTAATTTTAACGAGGAGGTATACATGACAACAATTAAACTAGAAAACGTCGCTTATACATATGGAGATACACAAGTTCTTAAACATATAAATTATACATTTGAAGATAATAAATTTTATACAATTCTCGGGCCTTCTGGTTGTGGTAAAACGACGATACTAAAACTTATTGGGGGTTTTATCGAACCGAACAGTGGGGAAGTGCGTTTTGATGATAAGGTGATGAACAAGATTCCAGCTAATCAAAGAAAGGTGAATACGGTCTTTCAAGACTATGCGCTTTTTCCACATCTAAATGTTTTAGAGAACATTATTTTTGGCCTGAAAATTAAAAAGACTTCAAAAAAAGAAATGGATAAAAAACTCGATGAAGTCTTGAGATTAACCAATTTAGAAGAATTTAAAAATAGAAATATCGGTGATTTATCTGGCGGTCAGAGACAGCGTGTTGCAATCGCGCGTGCGGTGATTAATGAGCCAGATATTTTACTGCTCGACGAACCACTGAGTGCTCTGGATTACAACTTGAGAGTAGATATGCAGTATGAGTTAAAAGAAATGCAAAAGCGACTCGGTATTATCTTTATTTTTGTAACACATGATCAAGAAGAAGCCCTTGGACTAAGTGATGAAATTATCGTCATGGACCGAGGGAATATCGTCCAAACAGGCTCACCTAAAGATATATATGATGAACCACTCAACCGTTATGTTGCAGATTTTATTGGGGAATCCAATATTGTAAGAGGTACGATGGTCAAGGATAGAGTGGTCAGTATTTATGGACGCTCATATGACTGCATTGATGGTGGGATTATGCCTAATACAAGTGTAGATGTCATGATTAGACCTGAGGATATTTACTTTGGTGAACACAATAAAGATAAACTTAATGTCACGGTTGACTCAGTACTTTTTAAAGGTGTCCACTATGAGATTTGTTGCCTTGACGAAGATGGATACGAGTGGGTGATGCACTCCACGAGGAATGCTAAAGTAGGGAGTAATATTTCTTTAAATTTTGATAAGGAAGATATCCATATTATGATTCCAGGAGAAGATGAAGAAAACTTTATAGAGCGACTGGAATCTTTTCAAGGTGAGGACGAATGAAGAAACTATTGCTGATTCCATATGCACTATGGATGCTAATTTTTGTCGTCTTTCCTTTATTGCTCATGACAGCATATAGTTTTATAGACTTATCTGGTAATATCACTTTGAACAACTATGCATCATTTTTTTCAAGTAATTATATACAGATGACCTTATCGTCATTTTGGTATGCATTTTTAATCACATTATTTACCCTAGTCGTAAGTTATCCACTTGCACTAGCTGTAAATGCAACAAAACGTCAGACAATATGGCTGCTGATTATTATCTTACCTACCTGGATAAACCTACTGCTAAAAACCTATGCATTCATCGGTATTTTTGGGAAAAACGGAATCTTAAATGATTTTTTTGCTGTATTTAATATCGATGAAATGCAGTTACTCTTTAGCGACACAGCATTTATTATTGTCAGTGTTTATATTTTCTTACCCTTTATGCTTCTACCATTATTTAATGCAATAAACGGTATCGATAATAATTTATTAAATGCTGCCAAAGACCTCGGTGCAACACGTGTTCAAGTATTTAGTAAGATTATCTTACCGTTAACAGCTGATGGAATTAAAGCAGGCATTCAAGTTGTGTTTATACCCGCTTTAAGTCTGTTTATGATTACAAGGCTAATTACAGGTAATAAGGTAATTACTTTAGGGACAGCAATTGAACAACAATTCTTAACAAATGAGAATTGGGGAATGGGTTCCACAATTGGTATATTTCTAGTGATATTTATGCTCTTAATCATGGTGATAACGAGTGGAAAGTCAGATAAACGGGTGATGAAACTATGAAAAAGATCTCTAATATTTTCTTACTTGTCTCGATATTATTATTGTACTTTCCGATATTCTACCTCATGTTTTACTCATTTAATAGTGCAGGTAATATGAGTCACTTTGATGGTTTTACGCTTGATTATTATAAATCAGTACTCACAGATTCGAGAATGATTGTCATCATGCTTAATACGATTGCTGTTGCTTTAATCTCTAGTAGTATAGCGACTTTAATCGGACTATGTGGTGCTTTGTACCTGTACAATATAAAAGAAAAAAGAAGGAAAATTCTACTTGCTGTTAATAATGTCATGATTGTTTCGCCTGACGTTATTATTGGTGCGTCATTGTTAATACTTTTTACATTAGCTGGCATGAGTTTAGGGTCAGTGAGTGTTATTTTAGCGCATATTGCATTTTCAGTACCGATAACTGTTATATTAATTCTCCCCAAACTATATAGCATGAATACATCATTAGTTGATGCAGCAAAAGACCTTGGTGCAGATACAAAGACAACGATTATGAAAGTGATTATTCCTTATATTAAACCGGGTATCATTGCGGGATTTTTTATGGCACTGACTTATTCCTTAGATGATTTTGCAGTTACATTTTTTGTAACAGGTAGTGGATTCTCACTCTTATCAGTTGAGGTATACTCAATGGCACGTAGAGGTATTACGCTTGAAATTAATGCCATATCTACCATGGTTTTTGCCGTTGTTCTCACTTGTGTATTTATCTATTATTTAATCAGTAAAAGGCAAGAAAAGCAGGGAGGTAGTGTTTAATGAAAACATTTATAACGCTCATTATCCTACCGCTTGCAATAGGACTATTACTTTTAGTGTCAACGAACTTTACAGATGATGCCGATACTTCATCAAATAATACCATTCATGTTTATAACTGGGGTGAGTACATCGACCCTGAACTATTAGATAAGTTTTATGAAGAGACAGGTATAAAGGTAATCTATGAAACTTTTGATTCCAACGAAGCGATGATGGTGAAGGTCAATCAAGGTGGTACAAATTACGATGTGGTATTTCCAAGTGAATACGCAGTTGAGAAAATGATTAAAGATGATATGTTGATGCCGATAGATTACGAACAGTTAAAAAACGATGACAATATTGATCCTGATATCACTGAACGATTAGCACCCGGTCTAAGTGATTATACCGTGCCTTATTTCTATGGCACTGTAGGTATTCTATATAATGAAGATGTTGTGTCTGATTTAGATTTAACCACTTGGAACACATTATGGGATGATGATTTAGAAAATGACATACTCATGGTAGATGGGGCTCGCGAAGCAATTGGGATGTCTTTAAATAGTATGGGACAATCTTTAAATGAAACTGACCGAGATGTTCTTAACTCGGCACAGCAAAAACTTTTTGAATTAGCACCAAACATTCGAGGTGTTGTTGGTGATGAAATTTCATCTATGATGGCTGAAGATGAAGCAAGTTTAGCAGTTGTATGGAGTGGTATGGCTAAAGATACCATGGCCGAAAATGAGAACTTAAATTATATAGTACCCGACGAGGGTTCTAATCTGTGGTTTGATGGTATGGCAATTCCTAAAAATGCTAATAACCCTGAAGGTGCACATCGTTTTATCGATTTTCTTTTAGAAGAAGAAATTGCGGCAACTAATACAGAGTGGGTGGGCTACTCCACGCCTAATGAAGCCGCTTTAGCAATGATGGATGATGATACACAAAATGATGAGCGCTTTTATCCGGATGAAGCAGCCCTAGACTCATTAGAGATGTACAGAGATTTAGGCCCTGAAATGATTAGTTATTATAATGAACTTTTTTTAGAATTTAAAATGAAGCTTGATTAACTTTAGTCTTTAGTGGGTATGAACAATACAAAGACATTTTAGGAGGATTACTATGGCAAAGGAGTATGTACAAACTGTAAAACCAGCTAGCCGTATCGCTGAAAGAATTTTTGGATGGCTAGGATGGCTTATCTTACTTGCTATTGCAGCAGGACTACTGTTTTTTTCTTTAGTTTATATGAACGATCAGGCAACAATTGATCAATTTACATCACAGATGGAAACTGAGTTAGCGAATCAAAACTTACAAGGTACTGACCCTCAAGCGGTCATAGATATGACAATTGATATATTAGGTAATTTCTGGGCTATTGCTTTATATCTAGCATTACCATTAATAGTTGCTATTCTTGGTCTGGTGAATATGAAACGTAGAATTCTAGCAGGCATTCTCTTACTTATTGCAGCAATATTAGCAGCGCCATTATTTGTTACATTAATTTCATCACTATTCTTTGTAATTGCAGCAATTCTATTGTTCGCTAGAAAAGACACTGTAATCAAACATGATGCTACTCCAGAGAGAGAAAGTGCGCTAGATAATAACTACCGAGATCGTCAAGCTGTCAGACATGAAGATGAAGATGTTAAACGCTATGAGAATGAATCGGATAACTCAGGTTATGTCGATGAGACAACCTCAAATGATGATATTGAAAGTACTCGTAAATTCGATCGTATAGATGAGTCAGATTATCAACAAAATGACACAAGAGAACATCCAACGACAGATAAAGAGTATGATTATAATAATGAAAGTAAGTTAGATGATTTTGATGATATCGATAGGGAAGACCCGTCACAAACAAGACGAAATAATGTAGATCGAAGAAATAGAGAATAGAATTTTACAGAAAACCAATCCTAGTATGTGCTGGGATTGGTTATTTTTATGTGTAAATTTATACTTAAAGTTAAGAGGTTTGTAAACGATAACAATGCTATAAAATCAAATGATTTAAAAATAAAAGTGTAAATATAGTTATCAGAATTTAATAAATAATCAATTATTATCATTCTAAAACTCATAATTTTCTGATATGATACCTTTTATAACTAAATCACAACGCCATGGAGGTCATCATTTGAATGCATTAATTCGTTTTAGCACATTTATAGGAAATACTTTTGCAGTTTGGGTCATCATTTTTGCAGTCCTAGCATTTGTAGTACCTGGTGGTTTTCAATGGATTTCACCATACATAAATATCCTACTAGGTATCATTATGTTTGGTATGGGATTAACATTAAAATTTAAAGATTTTAAACAGGTCATTACAGCACCTAAAGAGGTAATTACTTTAGTAATTGCTCAATATACAATCATGCCACTCATTGCTGTTGGACTTGTCTTTTTATTCCAATTACCAGCTGAAATTGCGATTGGAGTCATTCTTGTTGGTTGTTCACCAGGTGGGACATCATCAAATGTAATGACATATCTTGCCAAAGGAAATATGGCTTTATCGGTAACTGCAACAGCTGTTTCTACCTTGTTAGCACCGATTATAACACCATCATTGACACTTTTACTCGCTAGTGCATGGTTACCAGTGTCATTTTCCTCAATGTTTGTTTCTATAATACAAATTGTCTTATTACCCATTGCCCTAGGTATATTAGTGCAGTATCTACTTGGTAATAAAGTAGAAAAAGCAATAGGAATACTCCCACTGATTTCTGTTATCGGTATTATTGGAGTGTTATCAGCAGTGGTGTCTAACAATGTAGAAAACATTATCAGTTCAGGCTTATTAATTTTTGGCGTTGTAATCTTGCATAATTTATTAGGCTATTTAGTTGGTTTTCTACTAGGTAGAGTTTTACGTTTTGACTTAAGTGATACTAAAACAGTATCTATAGAAGTTGGCATGCAAAACTCAGGATTAGCAGCGACACTTGCAACAACACACTTCTCTCCAATTGCAGCAGTACCAGGTGCACTATTTAGCGTATGGCACAATATATCAGGTTCACTCGTAGCAAACTGGATGAGTAAGATGAAGCAGAATTCACAAGATAGTAAACAGGAGAATAATATGTCAGAAGAAAACTTAAATAATATTAAGAATTAATAAGGTGGGGCTAATATGACAGGGAAGAAAGATATCAGAATCAGATCACATGTTTATTCAGAAAGTAATGTAAAAGCACCAAACAGAGCAATGTTAAGAGCTGTTGGTTTTACTGATGAAAGCTTTGAAAAACCACAAATTGGTGTCGTTAGTAACTGGGCAGAGACGACACCGTGTAACATTCACTTGAATGATCTTGCGAAATTCGCGAAAGAGGGTGTTGCAGAAGCCGGCGGTGTGCCAATTCAATTTAATACGATTACAGTCGCAGATGGTATTGCAATGGGGACACCAGGTATGCGTTTCTCCCTACCGTCCCGTGACATTATTGCTGATTCAATTGAAACAATGGTTCAGGGTCAGAACTTTGATTCTTTTGTTGCTATCGGAGGGTGCGATAAAAATATGCCGGGCTGTGCAATAGCAATTGCGAATACTAATATCCCAGCAGTCTTTGTCTACGGTGGTACGATCGCACCTGGACGTCATGAAGGTAAAGATATAGACTTAGTATCTGTGTTTGAAGGTGTCGGTAAATGGAACAATGGTGACGTCACAGATGATCAATTAAAACGTGTAGAGTGTTCAGCTTGTCCTGGACCAGGAGCTTGTGGTGGGATGTACACTGCAAACACAATGGCAGCTGCTATTGAAGCTATGGGGTTAAGTTTACCAGGGTCTGCATCTAATCCTGCGGTAACAAAGGAAAAGGAACAAGATGTATATGAAGCTGGTAAGGCAGTAATGCATTTGCTTGAAAAAGGTATTTACCCTAGAGATATCTTAACGCGTGAGGCTTTTGAAAATGCGATTACTGTCGTTTTAGCACTTGGTGGTTCTACAAATGCTATTCTACACTTACTGGCGATTGCACATGCAGCTGAAGTAGATTTAACAATTGAAGATTTCAATACTTTCCAAGAAAAAGTTCCCCATCTTGCTGACTTAAAACCATCTGGCAAATATGTTTTCCAAGATTTATTTAAAGTCGGTGGTGTTCATGGTGTTATGAAATATCTTTATGACAGAGGATATATCCACGGTGACTGCTTAACAGTAACTGGTAAGACAGTTGCTGAAAATCTTAATGAAGTAGAAGATTTAACACCTGGTCAAGATGTTATCATGCCATTAGAGAATCCTAAGCGTAAAGACGGTCCGCTTATCGTACTTAAAGGTAACTTAGCAACTGAAGGTGCTGTTGCCAAAGTATCAGGGGTTAAAGTACGACGTCATGTGGGCCCTGCAAAAGTTTACGATACAGAACAAGAGGCGATTGAAGCTGTTATGGCCAATGAAGTCGTTAAAGGTGACGTTGTAATCGTCCGCTATGTTGGTCCTAAAGGTGGTCCAGGTATGCCAGAAATGCTTTCATTATCTAGCTTAATCGTTGGTAAGGGACTCGGCGAAGATGTCGCGCTCCTAACTGACGGACGTTTTAGTGGTGGAACCCACGGCTTAGTTGTCGGACATATTGCACCAGAAGCACAAGATGGAGGGAATGTCGCTTTAATTAAAACCGGTGACATTGTAACAATCGATCAGGATAAAAAAGAACTGTCCTTCGATGTATCTGATGAAGAACTGAGTCAACGTCGTGCAGATTTAATTTTACCACCGTTGTTCTCTAAAGGTGTGCTTGGTAAATATGCACATATCGTATCGTCGTCATCTAAGGGTGCGATTACTGACTTCTTTAATAGAGATGATCTAGCAGGTAAAAACTAAATTATAAAAATTAAAAATATCACTGCTACTAGACGTTTGTTGTCTAGTAGCAGCTTTTTTATAGCCAATCGATCATAAGAATTTGATGTAAATATACACAAAAACTTTTAAAATTTTAAAATATTGATATAACAATGTTGTAAACGATTTCATTTTCAGAAATGTTAGATAATTTAAAATTATTTGGATTTAGCTGTTGATTTTACTAATTTAACGGGTTATTATACATTCATTAAGAAATTTAAATAGTCTAATAATTCAAAATTAAAAACAAAACGTTGAAGGGAACGTCGAAGCTGAAGTGTACTTCACAGAGATCGGATGGTTGGTGGAAATCCGAAATACCGCAGCATTGATTCTCATCCCTGAGTGCCCGGCTGAAAAGTAGTAGGCTGGGACGGGTTAAAACTCGTTATTTATTTTAACTAGTCGTTTTGGCTAGTTTCTAAGGCATATATCTTAAGGTATATGTAAAGTTGGGTGGTACCGTGGAAATCTCTTTTCTCCCCAAGATTGTCATTATGACACTCTTAGGAGAAAAGAGATTTTTTATTTTAAGTTTATGCTATAAGGAGGAAGACAATATGAAAGTTGAAGTTGAACGTGCCGAAGAAGTGATGACGAATATAAAAACAGGGGCAGACCTACTTGTCGAAGCACTCGCTGAACAGAATGTTGATACAGTGTTTGGTTACCCTGGTGGTGCTGTTTTACCAATCTACGATGCTTTATATCGCCAGGAGCGTTCATTTAAACACATTCTTTGTAGACATGAACAAGGCTTAATACATGCAGCGGAAGGTTATGCAAGGGTAAGCGGAGAACCTGGTGTTGTTATCGCAACAAGTGGACCAGGCGCTACTAACCTTATAACAGGTATTACGGATGCCATGATGGACTCTCTACCAATAGTCGTTTTTACTGGTCAAGTGTCAACGAAAGTAATCGGTACAGATGCCTTTCAAGAAGCAGATATCATCGGCTTAACGACACCAATTACTAAACACAACTACCAAGTAACTGATGTAAAAGACTTAAAACGTACAGTAAAAGAAGCCTTTCACATCGCATCAACTGGTAGACCAGGTCCTGTCGTAGTAGACATACCGAAAAATATTTCAGAAGCAACTGTAGAAAGTGATTATCCAAGTGACCTCCGTCTACCAGGTTATCAACCAACAACAAAACCGAACCCCTTACAGATTAACCGTTTGATGGATGCCTTAGAAAAGGCAGAAAGGCCAGTGGTCCTAACTGGTGCAGGTGTTCAATTTGCTAAAGCTTCAGATGAATTGAAACGATTCGTTAAGCAGTACAACTTACCAGTGGTATCGACTTTACTCGGTCTGGGTGTGTTTGAAGCAGATGATGAGCACTTCCTTGGAATGGCAGGGATGCATGGCACCTACACTGCTAATATGGCAATCCATGAATCGGATTTACTCATCAATATCGGAGCCCGTTTCGATGACAGGTTGACTGGTAAGATTTCAGACTTTGCACCCCATGCCAAGGTCGCACATATTGATATAGACCCAGCTGAAATCGGTAAAAACATTGAAACACAAATACCAGTTGTTGCAGATGCTAAGGAAGCTTTGGAGATGATGAACAAAGAATCCTTTGAAATGAAAAACACAGATGCTTGGATGCAGTTAATCGCCAGAAATAAGAGTGAGTATCCACTTTGGTATGACGAAGATAGAGATTTACTATCACCGCAAAAATTTATCGAAGATATCTATAAGGCGACGGAAGGTCAAGCAATTGTGACAACAGATGTTGGACAACATCAAATGTGGAGTGCACAGTTTTATCAGTTTAATCAACCAAATCACTTTGTTACATCTGGTGGTCTTGGAACGATGGGCTTCGGTTTACCCGCAGCAATTGGTGCACAGCTTGCGCGTCCAGATAAGAAAGTAGTAGCAATCGTTGGTGACGGTGGTTTTCAGATGACGATGCAAGAATTAGCAACTTTAAAACAATACAATTTACCAGTTAAAGTTGTCATTGTTAATAATGAAGCGCTAGGAATGGTTAGACAGTGGCAAGAAGCGTTCTATGATGAGCGTTATTCTGAGTCATTGATGCAGACTAATCCTGACTTTGTAAAACTCGGTGAAAGCTTCTCAATAAAGTCTTATCGATTTACTAAGTGTGATGAAGTATCAAATGAATTATATGCGGCTCTAAACTCTGATGAACCTGTATTAATCGATGCAAGAGTAGAAAAACTGGATCTCGTTTGCCCGATGGTACCTGCAGGTAAAGGGAATCATGAAATGATAGGAGTGAAAAAATGAGAAGAGTAATCACTTTAACCGTTCAAAACTCCAGTGGGGTCTTAAACAGAATTACAGGCATGTTATCAAAAAGAGGATTTAACATCGAAAGCATCACTGTAGGTGCATCAGAAATTGAAGGTATATCTAAGATGACAATTGTCGTCGATATGCTAAATGATAAAAGTGCAGAGCAATTAACAAAACAATTGCACAAGCAAATTGATGTACTGAAAGTTGATGACATAACTGAATCGAAAATAGTTGCAAGAGAACTTGCCTTAATCAAGGTAGGTGCAAATAATACTTCAAGAGCAGAAATTCAAAGCATAATTGAGCCTTTTAGAGCCAGGGTACTTGATGTTTCAAAAAACTCATTAATCATCGAAGTCACCGGGAAGCCCGATAAGGTGGATGCATTAATTGAACTCTTAACACCATATGGATTAAAAGATTTATCACGTACAGGTGTCACAGCCTTCAGGCGTGGTCAGCAAAAGAATATTCAGGATTTAAAAACACTTAGTGTTTAATCAAATAAATTATATATAAAAGGGAGTTATTATTATGACTAAAGTTTACTATGACAAAGATATCAACAATGAAGTATTACAAGGAAAAACAGTAGCGATTGTGGGCTATGGATCACAAGGACATGCCCACGCTCAAAATCTTAGAGACAGTGGTCATAATGTAATTATCGGACTTCGTCAAGGTAAATCATTTGAAAGAGCTAAGGAAGATGGTTTCGACGTAAAAGCTGTTAGTGAAGCAGTTAAAGAAGCGGATATCACAATGGTACTTTTACCAGATGAAGGTCAACCAAAGGTATATGAAGATGAAATTAAAGATAACTTAAAAGAAAATAGTGCCTTGGCATTTGCCCATGGATTCAATATTCATTTTAACCAAATCGTACCTCCAGATAATATCGATGTATTCTTAGTTGCACCGAAAGGACCGGGTCACTTAGTCCGCCGTACATTCCAAGAAGAAGCAGGTGTGCCAGCTTTATACGGTGTATTCCAAGATGTAACAGGTCAGGCAAGTGAAGTTGCTAAGGCTTATGCAAGTGGTATCGGTGCCGCTAGAGCCGGTGTATTAGAAACTTCTTTCCAAGAGGAAACTGAGACAGATCTATTCGGAGAACAAGCTGTACTATGTGGTGGTTTAACATCATTAGTAAAAGCAGGTTTTGAAACTTTAACCGAAGCGGGCTATCAGCCTGAAGTTGCTTACTTTGAATGTCTTCACGAATTAAAGCTAATTGTTGACCTTATGTATGAAGGCGGTCTTGAAAATATGCGTTATTCAATTTCTGATACAGCGCAGTGGGGTGACTTCGTAAGTGGACCTAGAGTAATCAATGAAGAAACGAAAGCTCGTATGGGTGAGGTACTTAAAGAGATTCAAAATGGACAATTTGCTAAAGGTTGGATTACAGAAAACCAAGCAGGTAGACCACAATATAACGCAATCAACAATAGTGAATACAAGCATCCAATTACAGAAGTAGGACAAAACCTAAGAGAACTAATGCCTTTTGTCCAAAATCCAATTAGATAAAAAACACTGAAGAGAGGAAGTTCGTTATGACTGATATTACTGACATTAAAATTTTTGATACTACACTTAGAGACGGAGAACAATCTCCTGGGGTCAATTTAAATAAAGAAGAAAAACTGGAGATTGCAAAACAATTAGAACGACTCGGAGTTGATGTCATAGAAGCGGGTTTTCCTGCCTCTTCAGAAGGTGATTTTCAAGCAGTGAAACTCATAGCCGACACAGTAAAAAATTCTACTGTAACCGCACTTGCAAGAGCAAAGAAAAGTGACATCGACCGAGCTTATGAAGCATTGAAGAATGCTGAGAAATCAAAACTTCATGTATTCTTGGCTACAAGCCCGATCCACAGGGAATTTAAACTCAAAAAAACACAACAAGAAGTGCTTGAGACCTCTGTAGAGATGGTTAAATATGCGAAGACATTATTTGATGAAGTGGAGTGGTCTGCAGAAGATGCTTCAAGAACAGAACTCCCTTTCCTCGCTGAAATCATAGAAGCTGTAATTGACGCCGGTGCGACAATCATTAACTTACCGGATACGGTTGGGTATTCGACTCCAAAAGAATACGGTGAAATGTTTAAATATGTGAGTGAAAATGTACCGAACATAGAAAAGGCAATTTTATCCACGCATTGTCATAACGATTTAGGTATGGCAGTTGCAAATTCTATTGCAGGCATCGAAAACGGTGCACGTCAGATTGAAGTTTCAATTAATGGTATTGGTGAAAGAGCAGGCAATGCAGCATTAGAGGAAATTGCAGTCGCACTTCATATTCGATCGGATGCATACAATTTTAAGACGAATCTTGTATTAAATGAGATTAAACGTTCCAGTGATATTGTTGCTAAATTAACTGGTATGTCAGTTCAGCCAAATAAAGCAATCATCGGTCGAAATGCTTATGCACATGAGGCTGGAATACACCAAGATGGCATGTTGAAAAATTCTGAAACATATGAAATTATTTCACCAGCTCTAGTGGGTGTGTCAGCAGAATCTGCAAACACGCTCTTCCTAGGTAAACATTCTGGACGCCATGCTTTTAAAGATAAGGTGAAGTCGTTCAAAATTGAATTGACTGAAGATGAACTAAGTGAAGCTTTTAAAAACTTCAAGGTTCTAACGGACCATAAAAAAGAAGTAACAGACGATGATATCTACGCAATTATAATGGAAATCAAAACTGATGCAGCCAATCTTGAACGCTACACTTTAAATAATTTTCAAGTTAACTATGAACAGGATGGACAGACGAGAGCGAGTATAGTCGTTACGACACCTACAAATGAAGAAACGACTCATGAAGTTACAGGGAAAGGTAGCGTTGAAGTGCTCTATGAAGCAATACAAGGCATTTTAAGTGAACAGACTAACCTTTTAGATTATCAATTGTCTTCAGTTGGTGGAGGCAAAGATGCACTCGCCGAGGCAAGAGTTCAGATTAACGTTAATAATAACCGATTCTCTGGTCGAGGAACTGCTCAAGATGTGTTAGAAGCATCTGCAAATGCATATATAAATGCAGTAAATCGCTATTTAATGAGTGAGAAAGCAAATAATCAAATTGAGACGGTTCAATCGTAGAAGGAGCGTATAAAGTGAAAAAACATATAGCACTACTTCCTGGCGATGGTATTGGACCAGAGATAATGGCAGCTGCGAAAAAGGTTATAACTGCAATATCAGAGACAGAAAAAATTCAATTAACAACGTCAGAACATGACATAGGAGGCAGCGCCATAGATAATCATGGCGCGCCACTACCAGAATCAACAATTAATGCTTGTGAACAAAGTGACGCAATCCTACTCGGTGCAGTTGGTGGACCTAAATGGGCCGACACTACTTTAAGGCCGGAACAAGGTCTTTTACAGATTAGAAAACATTTTAATCTCTATGCAAATCTCAGACCCGTTACAATTTTTGATGCACTGTTACATGCCTCACCACTAAAAGAAAGCATTGTGACTAATAGTGATTTGATGATAGTTAGAGAACTGACGGGTGGACTGTACTTTGGTCAACCTAGTGAACGTCGCGATGGTGGAAATAGTGTAGTGGATTCTCTAACGTACACCAGACAAGAAATGGTTAGAATTATAGATACCGCCTTTAAAACTGCTATGGCAAGATCAAAAAAACTAACATCCGTGGATAAGGCGAATGTTTTAGAATCGAGTAGAATGTGGAGAGAAATTGTTGAAGAAGTTAGTCAGAACTATCCTGAAGTGGATGTTCATCATGAACTTGTTGATGCAGCAGCAATGAAATTAATCACTAATCCAACATCCTTTGATGTGATTGTTACAGAAAATTTATTTGGTGATATTTTAAGTGATGAGGCCTCTGTCATTACAGGTTCTCTAGGGGTTTTACCATCAGCGAGTTTAAATGAAAATGACTTTGGTCTTTACGAACCGATTCATGGTTCAGCGCCGGATATTGCAGGTACAAATAAAGCAAATCCAATCGGCATGATTCTTTCTGTTGCTATGATGCTTAAATATTCATTTGGCTTACATGAGCAGGCTAAAAATATAGAAGACGCAGTAGATAGAGTGTTGAATGATGGGTATGTAACGACAGATTTGAAAATTGAAGATGCGACAGTTTTATCGACTACGGAAATGACAGAAAAAATTATTAGCTACCTAAAATAAAGTAAAGGAGAAGGTTAACATGGCAAAACAGAAAACAATCATCGAAAAAATCTGGGAACGTCATATCGTTCATGAAGAAGAAGGAAAGCCGGATTTATTATATATTGATCAACATCTCATCCATGAAGTGACTTCACCTCAAGCTTTTGAAGGGTTAAGGCTAAATAATAGGAAAGTACGACGTCCAGACCTTACTTTTGCAACTATGGATCACAACGTGCCTACAAAAGATAGAGAGAATCCTCAAGATGAAATCGCTCAAAAACAAATGGATGCTTTAAAGAAAAACTGTGCTGATTTTGGTATTAAATTGGCGGATATGTATCACCCAGATCAAGGGATTGTTCATGTCATTGGACCACAACTTGGTTTAACACAACCAGGGAAAACGATCGTTTGTGGAGACTCTCATACGTCAACACATGGTGCCTTTGGTGCCTTAGCCTTTGGTATTGGTACAAGTGAAGTAGAGCACGTATTTGCTACCCAAACATTAAATCAATCAAAACCAAAAACAATGAATGTTAAAGTGGTCGGCGAGCTAGGTGTGGGTGTCACAGCTAAGGATTTAATTCTAGCAATCATCTCTAAATTTGGTGTCGATTTTGGTAATGGACACGTGGTTGAATATACAGGTGAAGCAGTTCGTAACCTAACAATGGAAGGTCGTATGACTGTATGTAATATGTCCATTGAAGGTGGGGCAAGAGCGGGTCTGATTTCACCAGATCAAACGACAATTGACTTTCTTAGAGGTCGTCGCTACGTACCGAGAGATGAAGCGGAATACAACGAGCTTGCCAAAGACTGGTTAAGTCTAGCGACTGATGAAGGCGCAGAGTATGATACCACACTTGAAATAGATGCCAGTCAAATCGAACCCCAAGTCTCATGGGGAACAAACCCAAGCATGGTTGTACCGATTAGTGCAACCACACCGTCAATTAGTGAGTCAAAAGATCGAGATGGTACTAAGCGTGCACTGGAGTATATGGGACTTGAAGAAAACACACCGATTACTGACATAGAAATCGACCACGTCTTCATCGGTTCTTGTACTAACTCTAGAGTGCTTGACCTACAACGTGCATCAGACATCATCAAAGGAAACAAAGTTAAAGAAGGTGTCAAAGCGATTGTGGTACCAGGATCCTTCCTTGTTAAACAAGAAGCAGAGGCACTTGGTATTGATAAGGTATTTATTGAAGCGGGATTTGAATGGAGAAATGCAGGATGTAGTGCTTGCCTTGGTATGAATGATGACCAAGTCCCAGCTGGTGGTCGTTGTGCTTCTAGTTCAAATCGTAACTTTGAAGGCCGTCAGGGTAATGGTGCAAGAACACATCTTGTCAGCCCTGAAATGGCAGCAGCAGCAGCGATTAACGGACGCTTTGTAGATGTCAGACGATATCAACATAAAGTAATGGCGTAAGGAGGAGGAGAATAATGGAGGCAATTTCATATCATAGTGGGAAAGTGTATCCTCTAAATCGTTCGAATGTCGATACCGATCAAATTATTCCAAAGCAGTTTTTAAAACGTATTGAACGTACAGGTTTTGGAGAATTTGTATTTCATAATTGGCGATTCCACGATGACGGTACTAAAAGAACTGATTTCAATATGGATGACCCAGAGTTTGACGGTGCTTCTGTACTAATTGCAGGAGATAATTTTGGATGTGGTTCTTCAAGAGAACATGCACCTTGGGCATTGTTGGACTATGGCTATAAAGTCATTATTGCACCGAGTTTTGCCGATATCTTTTATTCAAACGCTTTTAAAAACGGCATGATATTAATAAAGCTAGGGGAAGAAAAAGTAAACGAATGGCAAGGTAAAGCTTTAGATGGAACATTTACTTTAGATGTAGATTTAGAAAATCAAACAATTAAAACTTCAGATAGTGAAGTAATTGAATTCGACATACCAGCCTATCATAAAGAAAAATTAATTAATGGTTGGGATGATATTTCACTTACTTTACTAAATGAAGATAAAATAAATCAATATGAGGAGCGTGGTTCTTTGGGAATTCGTTAAATGGTGACTTAGTCAGAGATGCTATGGAATACTTGCGAGGAAGTGTGCACAAAACACCTGTTATTACATCACAAACGACAAATAGAATGACAGGTAAAAACGTATATATGAAGTTAGAGAATCATCAAAAAACGGGAGCGTTTAAGTTCCGCGGCGCATCTTATAAGATATCTAAACTAAACTTAGCTGAAATTGAAGCTGGTGTAGTAACTGCCTCAGCAGGAAACCATGCCCAAGGTGTTGCATTAGCGGCTAAAAAAGTCGGTGCCAAAGCGACAATCTTTATGCCAGAAGGCACGCCAAGTGCTAAAGTAGTGGCGACAAAAGGTTACGGTGCAGATGTTAATCTAGTTGGTCAAAGTTTCCAAGAGGCCTACACAGCTTCTTTAGAACATAAGAAATTAACGGGTGCGACGTATATACATCCGTTCGACGATTATGACATTATGGCGGGGCAAGGTACGATTGGTTTTGAATTCTTAGAAGATATACCAGAACTCGATACTATTGTTGCTCCGATTGGTGGTGGTGGTTTAATTAGTGGTATTGCTGTAGCGGCAAAAGCGATCAAGCCATCTATTAAAATCATTGGTGTACAAGCAGCAAATGCACCTTCAATGTTTAAGTCTTATTACACTAAGGATGATCATGTCATGCTTTCCTCAGCTTCAACTATTGCAGAAGGTATTGCAGTTAAGGCTCCAGGAATGCTGACTCAACAAGTTGTAAGAGACTACGTTGATGAGATATACTGTGTTTCTGAAAGTCAGATAGCAAATGCGATGATTTATCTCTTAGAGCGTACTAAATCATTGGTTGAAGGTGCAGGTGCATCAGCACTCGCAGCGCTCTTAGCATATGGTGACAAGATTGACTCAACACACACTGGTGTAATCGTGAGTGGTGGAAATTTAGACCTAGCTAAAATGGCTGAAATTCAAACCTTAGCAGCTTCATGTGATCACACATCAGTAGAAAAAGAACGAATCTCATTGAGTTAAATTATGAATGTATTAAAAAGGGGCAATCTCGATATCGAGATTGCCCCTTTTAAGCTTTAATATGTTTAAAATGAAAACTATAAAGATTAGTCTACATTATAAAAAGGTAGTAAATGCTTCATTACCTTTTCAAGGTCTTTAATGAAGGCCTCATCACTTTCAAATGCTTTGTCACCGGGTTTATATACTTTACCGACTAAGAATTCGCCTTTTTTAACGTCTCTTAGACGAATGAGTCCTGCTTCTAATTCTTCTTCGCTAAGCTTATTTAGTGGCGTTTTTTCTGGCTTCATATGATCGAGTGATATCTGGTATGTTCTAGGAAGTTTGTCGAATTTATCTATATTTTTCAACCAATTTTTAGCGAGCCTTTCCTTATCGTTAGACTCATATATAATACCGTACATACAAAATGCATGATCTTGATAAAGTCCGATTTGAAAATGTGGCATCATTTTATATCCTCTTGGATTGGTACTAAATGCAACCCAAGTATCATCTGGTGGGTTTGTCGTTCTCCGTGCATGTTTTGCGACGTGAGCAATTGTTTCATCACCAGTTAATTCAGTTAAATAATTTTCAAAATACTCACCTAAATTTTCTAATTTAGGTCTTGTTTGTTCGATTAGTTCTGCCATTCGATTATCGAGGCCATCGATTTTAAATACATCAAAGTCAGCTTGTGTAAATGCGTATTTCATCTATATGTGTTCTCCTTTCAAAAGGTCTCTCTTATGATAAAATAAAGATGCACGGCAATCAAATAATTGAGGTGTTTTTCATGGATATATATGACTTTGGTAAAGGCTTAATTGTAGAAGCTGGTAGTTTTATCGAAAAACGTATGTTGGAAAGCTTTCATATAAATAGTAAATCGAATCCAAATGACCTAGTAACCGATGTTGATAAAGAAACTGAGAACTTTATATATAATCAAATTTTAGAACATTTCCCAGAACACAGAATAGTAGGTGAAGAGGGACATGGTGAAGATATTAAGGATGATGAAGGGGTTATTTGGATTGTCGATCCTATAGACGGTACTTTAAATTTTGTTCATCAAGCTGAGCATTTTGCCATTTCAATTGGTGTATTCATTGATGGTAAACCTTATTGTGGATTGATCTATGATTGCATGAATCACGACTTATATCATGCTAAATTCGGTGAAGGTGCTTATTTAAATGATGAACCATTACACCGAGCAAAAAATGAACCATTAAACAGTTCATTGATAGCAGTAAATCCTAAAAGAATCTTAGGAGAGACAACAAGGGACTCATTTTTCAATATTATGGCGGAGTCAAGAAGTGTACGATCATACGGGTCTGCAGCTCTAGAATTTGCAATGTTAGCCAAAGGACAAATCTCAGCACTCTTGTTCTTCAGATTGTACCCCTGGGATTATGCAGGCGGCATTATTATTACTAATGAGCTAGGCTATATCTCAAGCGATATTTACGGTTCATCCTTACCGTTATTTAATTCAACAAGTGTAATCAGTGGTAACCCTAAAATCCACGAGGAAATTTTACAGTATTTTAAAGACGATAAGGCGCTTCATAAGTATCACGATGACTTTCATAATTTATAATGATAGTGTTGGCCATATTTTGATTCCTTATAAAACAAGGTCGTAATGTATTTTAAAAGTGTATATTTACTGAGTGATAATCCGATATGTGTTTTTAATTCTTTTTTTGAAAAAGAGAGTGCGATGTTTGTTGTAGAAAGAGTATTGAAATAGTCAACGATTAGTTCTTTAAGGTTATGAATTGTATGGCAAGCTGAACAGATTACTAGTTTACTACTGAGCGTCGAGAGATTAAAGTTATGGCAATCTGTACATTTCAAACCTTGTTTGAAAGCTCTATTTCGTGCAGCCGGTAGATTAAGGGGCGTCTTTACTTTGTTAAATCCGGCTGCAAGTGCTTTTTTCTAATGACTGCACTATGTTCGATGGCTCTTAAATAGAATGGTAAGTTTTTTAAGGAAAGGAAGTTCTCACTAGGGCGTCTGTTTAACTTAAATGTTTCATTTAATACGACATGTTTAACGATGACAGGACGCTGATAATTGCCTTCATCAATTAAGGTTTCCTTAAATTTCTCATAGATTGATATAGATCTGTTAAGATCATAGACTGGCTCGTGGGCTTGATTTACTAATATATTGAATGGATTAATATAATGTTCACCAGAGAAATCATGGAGTATAAATAAGTAATAGCAGTATTCTGTTGCGAGTAGCACATTTATAAGTTCATGTTGTGAACCAATGTAGATTTCAGAGTGCCAGTGAACCTCAATATTTGTTAAATCAATCTTTCTTAAATACAAATCGAAGTGTTCTTCAAGAAGTTCCATTTTTTGCAAGGCTTCGTACTCTTCAGTTTCGTCGTTGTTAAAAGGCAGTCTGTTATAAAGAAATTCGTAAACCTTCAGTTTTTCATTTTTGGGTTTCATAGATAGTCTCCTTATTGATGATAAGACCATTATTAATTTTTTAGAAATTGTCGTCAAAAGACAATAATTTAAAAAATGCAAAAAAATATAACAGTTTTAGCAGAATTTCGGTATAAATTCTTAAAACTGTTATGTTTTGAACACAATTTTATAAAATTAGTATTAAAACCAACCATTTTCACGATATTTCTTTTTTAATGTAAAGCCGACGCCAAAAATACCAATGAAAATCAGCACTGACAAGATTGCCATTATGACCATTTCTTCAGCTATAAAAACAGAAAATGCAACCATGGTTGCCACTGCTAAACAGGCAAGTATAAAAAATATAGATTTAGATTTCTTTTTCTCCATTTGAAACGTAGCCCCTAAATTTTTGTCTTATTCAAAATTATATCATAAAAAAATTGCATGAGAATATATTCAGATATGTAAATTATATGATATAATGTTACGGTTATAAAGTAACTCTATATACGAAGGGAAAATCCTCTTGATGAACCTGAGAGAAAATGTAAGAAATATTGCAATTATCGCACACGTAGACCACGGAAAAACGACACTAGTAGATCAGCTATTAAAACAATCAGGAATCTTCCGTGAAAATGAACATGTAGAAGAACGCGCTATGGACTCAAATGATATTGAGCGTGAGCGTGGAATCACAATACTTGCTAAGAATACAGCAATTGACTATAACGGTACACGTATCAACATCTTAGATACCCCAGGACACGCCGATTTCGGTGGTGAAGTAGAACGTATTATGAAGATGGTTGATGGGGTAATTTTAGTTGTAGATGCTTATGAAGGTACAATGCCTCAGACACGTTTCGTACTTAAAAAAGCTTTAGAACAAAACTTGAAACCAGTTGTTGTAGTTAATAAAATAGATAAACCGAGTGCACGTCCGAATGAAGTCGTTGACGATGTGTTAGAACTATTTATCGAGCTTGATGCAAATGACGACCAGTTGGAGTTCCCAGTTGTATATGCATCAGCTATGAACGGGACTGCAAGTCTTGAATCTGATAAGCAAGATGAAAACATGCAATCTATCTATGACACAATTATCGATTATGTACCAGCGCCTATAGACAATAGTGATGAACCGTTACAGTTCCAAGTCGCGCTACTGGACTATAACGAATACGTTGGTCGTATTGGTGTAGGTAGAGTGTTCAGAGGAACAATTGAGGTCGGCCAAACCGTATCACTACTTAAAATAGATGGTTCGATTAAGAACTTCCGTGTCACTAAAATCTTTGGTTTCTTAGGTTTAAACCGTGTAGAGGTTAACAGTGCCAAAGCTGGTGATTTAATTGCAATCAGTGGAATGGAAGACATCAACGTTGGTGAGACAATTACACCTGTAGATGCACAAGAAGCATTGCCGGTCTTAAGAATTGATGAACCGACCTTGCAAATGACTTTCTCTGTAAATAACTCACCATTTGCAGGTAGAGAAGGTAAACATGTTACAGCTAGAAAAATTGAAGAACGTCTTGAACTTGAATTAGAAACTGACGTTTCACTACGCGTTGATCCAACTGATCGTCCAGATGCATGGAGAGTTTCGGGACGTGGTGAGTTACACTTATCCATTTTAGTTGAGAATCTTCGCCGTGAAGGCTATGAATTACAAGTGTCTAAACCTGAAGTCATCCATCGTGAAATAGATGGGGTAACATGTGAACCGTTTGAACGTGTACAAATAGATGTGCCAGATTCAAATACAGGTAGCATTATTGAGTCCATGGGTGAAAGAAAAGGTGAAATGTTAGATATGGCGTCAACTGGTAACGGCCAGACACGCTTAGTATTTATGATTCCTGCTCGTGGTTTAATTGGTTATAGAACTGAATTTATGTCCATGACAAGTGGATATGGTATAATGAACCATACATTTGAGGATTACCGTCCAGCAGTTAAAGGACGCATCGGTGGTAGAAGAAATGGTGTACTTGTATCAATAGATAAAGGTGCAGCAAGTACTTACGCAATATTAGCTTTAGAAGGTCGAGGTACAAACTTTACTGAACCTGGAACTGAAGTTTATGAAGGTATGATCGTAGGAGAAAACTCACGTGAAAATGATCTTGCTGTAAACATTACTAAAGTTAAAGCGGCGAATAACATTCGTTCAGCGACTAAAGAACAAACTTCAACAATGAAGAAACCAAGAACTTTAACGCTTGAGGAAGCACTAGAATATATTAACGACGATGAGCTCGTTGAAGTTACACCAGAATCAATCCGTATGCGTAAAAAAATTCTTGAAAAAAATGCACGTGAAAAAGCGAATAAGAAGAGTAATTAATTATCTGAAGTGGAGTGAGGCAGTTGTTAAACCAACTCATTCTCCTAAACGCATCGGATGTTAGTAACGTCCAAGAGAGATTAACGTTTTTCGGGAGATTATATGGTCTGGATTCAAATCCTGATACTGGAATGTGGTACTTGTTAATCACAATATTTGTACTTTGTGCGATTGTTTATCACTTAGGCTTCGCCCGTAAAGTAAAATGGTGGCAAACCATTGTTATCTATATTTTGATGTTTATTGGTGTCATCTTTTTAACATTCTTCGGTGCCTTTTACCCGGTAGCGGAATGTCTGATTGTGATTGCAATCATTCTAGCGGGTTATCGTTACAGACTGCATAAGGAAAGAAAAGCAGGAAAAATTGCATCGCCAAAAAACCCGCCAGGGCAATAAAAAAACTCGGACTGACCTGATGTCACTTAAGTTTACAGTTGAATAAAATAAATTTTTTTCTGAGATATGAACATGTTCATATCTCAG